>CAIRBD010000325.1 GCA_903876745.1 uncultured Gemmatimonadota bacterium | reverse complement strand
CTCGGCATCCCGCACCCGCCGGGCAATCCGTTCTTCGTATTGCTCGGACGCGTGTTCACGCTGCTCCCCATCGCGCCGAGCGCGGCGATGCGGGTGAACCTGCTGGCCGCGCTCTCGAGCGCCGTGAGCGCGATGATGTGGTTCCTCATCACCGAGCGCGTGCTCGTGGGCTGGTTCGCGCAGCGCTGGCAGCGCATCGCCGGCGGCGCGCTCGCGGTGCTGATCGGCGGCACGGCGTTCACGGTGTGGGCACAGTCCGTGGTGAACGAGAAGGTGTACACGGTGTCGCTGGCCGGCCTCGCGATCATCGCGTGGCTCACGGTGCGCTGGTGCGACGACCCGGACGGCCCCAAGGCCGACCGCACGCTCGTGCTCATCGCCTACATCCTCGGGCTCGGCTACGCGGTGCACATGGCCGGCATGCTCGCCGCGCCCGCCGTGGGGCTCGCCGTGCTCATCCGCCGTCCCAAGTGGGTGCTGCGCTGGAAGCTGCTCCTCGCCTGCGCCATCGCGCTGGGCGTGGGCGGCTCGTCGTTCGCCACGCAGCCCATCCGCGCCGCGCACTTTCCCGCCCTGAACGAAGGCGAGCCCACCGGGTGCCGCGACGGCCTCAAGGCCGGCTGCACGTTCTCCAAGGGCACGTACGACGCGTTCATGTACAACTTCAACCGCGGCCAGTACGGCAAGCCCGATCTCGCGGAGCGGCAGGCGCCGTTGAGCGCGCAGATGGGGATGTGGTGGCTCTACTTCAAGTGGCAGTGGGTGCGCGACGCGCACAACGAACACCCCGGGCTGCAGGGCGCGCTCGCGATGGTGTTCCTCTGCCTCGGCCTCCTCGGCGGCTGGGTGCACTGGAAACGCGATCCACGAAGTTTCGCGTTCTTCGGGCCGCTCATGTTCACGCTCACGCTCGGCCTCATCTATTACCTGAACTTCAAGTACGGCGCGTCGCAGGCGCCGGAACTCGGCGACACGGTCAATCGCGAAGTGCGCGACCGTGACTACTTCTACCTGTGGAGCTTCTCGGCGTGGAGCGTGTGGGCCGCGCTCGGGATGGTGTACCTGTGGGAGTCGATGGCGGCGATCATCGGGCACGAGTCGCAGCGCCTCGGCACCGAGACGGTCATCCTTCCCACGAACAAGGGGTGGGCGCTCACGTCGCCCGTGCTGCTTCTCGCCATCGTCCCGCTCTTCAGCAACTGGACGGCGGCCTCGCGCCACGGCCAGACCGACACGGCCGACTTCGCCGTGGACATGCTGAACTCCGTGGAGCCGTACGGCATCCTCGTGACGGTGGGCGACAACGACACCTTCCCGCTCTGGTACGCGCAGGAAGTGCTCGGCGTGCGCAAGGACGTGCTCATTGCGAACACGTCGCTGCTCAACACCGACTGGTACACGCGCCAGCTGCTGCGCCGCCCGGTGTACGATTACGACGAGGCGAACGGCCCGGCGGCGTACAAGGGGCAGACGTGGACCAAGCCGAGCGGTCCGCCGATGGACATCACGATGGACCAGGCCGACGCCGTGCCGCTCGGGCAGGAGATCACGACGCCGCAGCTGTTCAGCGCCGGCGGCATCCGCGCCGTCGTGCAGCCGCGCTTCCTCGCGCGCGCCGACATGTTCGTGCTGCAGATGATCAAGGACAACAAGCGGCCGATGTACCTCAGCCGCACGTCGGGAAGCTATGGCGCGGAACTCGGCCTGCAGAACTACCTGCTCACGCAGGGGCTCGCCCGCAAGCTGATGCGCGACAGCATCACCCAGACCGCGGACACGATCCGCGTGTCACCCGAAGGATGGGTGGATGTGCGGCGCACGGCCGCGCTCGTGAAGGACCTCAAGGCCCCCTCGGCGCTGATCCGGAAGAACGACTGGGTGGACCGCCCGTCGGTCGGCATCCCATACTTGTACGTCTCGACCAACTTCCTGCTGTCGGAGGCGTACAAGCAGCAGGGCAATGCGGCCGGGGCGGCGGCGGCGCTGGCGCAGGCGAAGGCCGTGGCGCGCGCGACACAGCTCGAACGAGAGTTGTTCGGTTCCGATCAGGAGCTCCCTGAGCCCGCGCCGGTCATCCGTCCGGATTCGGCCAAGCGGACCCAGGTACCGGTCAAGCCGAAGAACTAGCCGTCGGCGAGGGCCTGCATCCAGACCTTCGCCACGACGTACTCGCGCTGGATGGCCACGACGCCATTCAGCGCGCCGTCGGTGTCACCCGCCTTGCCGGCCGCCTCGGCGGCCGCGCAGGCCTCTCCCATGGCGAGGGCGCCCAACTGCCGGGCGCTCGACTTGAGTGAGTGCGCGATGCTCGCCACCTCGGAGATGCGGCGGCTGTCGGCCTCCTCCACCAGCTTGGCGAGCCGCTCTTCCGCGAACTGGATGAAGGTCTGCATCATCATCGCGACCATCTCGTCACCGCCGACGCTCTTGAGCAGGTCGAGTGCTGGCTTGGCGTCTTCGGGAACCTGCGACATGAAACCCCGCGGCTGTATGGTGCTGGAGCGTCGTGGTGCCATTAACTGGCGCCGTGATCGCGTGTTAGATTAGGAAACTTATGACCGACGCACCGCGCGGCGCCACTGGCGCCCACTGGCTGGCGCGAGTGGCATCGCGCGCCGCTTGGCCCAACTCCGACGCGCTCGTCATGCCCTCCGGGGCGGCGATCGCCGACGCGTGGAACGAGGTGGTGCGCGTCTGCGGCGTGACCGAGGAGCAGCTGGTGCAGGAGGTGGCCAAGGCCAACCGCCTGCAACACGCCCGCTGGGAGACGGTGGAGCCCCAGGCCACCAAGTTGGTCCCCGAGAAGCTGGCCCGCCGGCACCACGTCTATCCGCTGCGCGAGGACTATCGGTCCATCTACGTCGCGACCGCCGACCCGAACGACCTCACGGCCGAGCAGCAGATCGGGTTCTCGTCGGGACGCAATCCGATCTTCGTGATCGCCTCGCCGCATGCCATCGCGACGGCCATCGACGCGGGGTACTCCGGCATCAACACGGCGACGAACCTCGTGAAGGCGGCGGGCGCCGATCTCGAGAACGCGGTGCGCGTGGCCGAACAGCAGGCGCCGGAGACCGTGAAGGCCGAGGAAGCGGCCGCGGCCCCGGTGATCGCGCTCGCGAACCTGATCCTGCGCGACGGCGTGCAGAGCCGGGCGAGCGACATCCACATCGAGCCCGGCCGTCAGGTGGGGCACGTACGGTTCCGCGTGGACGGCGTGATGCGCGAGTATCTGCAGCTCGCGATGCCGGTGTTCAACCGCGTCGTGTCGCGCATCAAGGTCATGGGCGGTCTCGACATCGCCGACCGGATGCGTCCGCAGGACGGGCGGGCGCGCATCCTGCTCACCGACGGCAAGGCGGTGGACCTGCGCCTCTCGACGGTGCCCACGCGCGACAGCGAGAAGGCGGTGATCCGGCTGCTCGACACCGCGTCGGCGCGCACGCTGGCCGACGCCGGACTGCCCAAGGACGAGTTGGCGCGCGTGCGGCGCCTCATCACCCACCGCGATGGCATCGTGCTGGTCACGGGCCCCACCGGGTCGGGCAAGACGACGACGCTCTACGGCGTGATCCAGGAACTCGCCGACGGGCAGGTGAACATCACGACCATCGAGGACCCCGTCGAGTACGAGATGGCGGGGATCACGCAGATCCAGGTGGAGACCAAGCGCGGGGTGACGTTCGCGGGCACGCTGCGCGCCGTACTGCGCCAGGATCCCGATATCGTGTTCGTGGGCGAGATCCGCGACGGCGAGACGGCCACGACGGCGGCGCACGCGGCGCTCACGGGGCATCTGGTGCTCTCGACGCTGCACACGAACGATTCGATCGGCGTCATCGCGCGCCTCGCCGACCTGGGACTCGACCGCGCCACCATCGCGACCTCGCTGCGGGGCGTCGTGGCGCAGCGGCTCGTACGCAAGCTGTGCAAGTGCGCCGAGGTGGTGAAGGGACCGCTCACGCCCGAAGAAGAACGGCTCGCGGCGCTCACGGGCGTGCGGCCGGTGAAGCGCGCGCGCGGCTGCGAGCTGTGCGCCGGCACGGGCTACCTCGGCCGGCTCCCCGTGGCCGAGGTGTTCATCGTCACGCCGGCCATCGAAGCGCTCATCGCCAGCGATCAGCCCGCGGGCGTGATCACGGCCCAGGCGCACGCCGACGGCATGCGCATGCTCTCCGACGTGGTGATCGACCTCGTGACGCACGGCGAGACGACGCTCGACGAAGCGGAGCGCGTCATCGGCATCTCGGAGCGGGTCGCGGCACTGGCACGCACGAAGGTGCTCATCGCCGACGACGATCCGGTGATCCGCGCCGTCGCATCGCGCGTGCTCGAGGAAGAGGGCTACGAGGTGGAACAGGTGGCCGACGGCGAGACGGCGCTCCAGCGCGTGTCATCGCTCGTGCCGCCGGACGTGGTCATCCTCGACATCAACATGCCCAAGTTGAACGGGCGCGAGGTGCTCGCACGGCTGCGCTCACAACCCTCCACGCAGCGGATACCGGTACTCATCCTCACGGCGAACGAGGATGAATCGCTCGAGGCCGAGGTGATGGACGAAGGGGCGGACGACTACCTGCGCAAGCCGATCGAGCCGGCGCGGTTCACGGCGCGCATCCGGGCGGTGCTGCGGCGGACGCGGATGCGGTAGGCAGCCCACCGCGGCGGTCGCCTGCGCGGAATGGGCGCCGGGGCGACAGGTCGCTAAGTTCCCAGCGCTGGGGGCAGGTGGCTGAGTGGTTGAAAGCTCCGGTCTTGAAAACCGGCGGACCCGCAAGGGTCTCGGGGGTTCGAATCCCTCCCTGCCCGTTCGTAGTCGGTGTGTGATACGCAAAGCACGAGGGCCGCCCGGGTGGGCGGCCCTCGTAAGGTGTGGATCGCGGAGCGACTGGAGCGCTGAGCGGCCCCCACCGGGCTACGCCGAACGCAGCTCGATCGTGATAGCGCGCTTCGCCAATGTCTCGGCATCCACGAACCGGCTGGCATGGTCGATATCCAGCCCGACGATCTCGCCCGCCTCGTCCGCGACCACGCCCGGAGCGACTTCCACCACATCGGCGCCCGGTCGGTCCGCAAGCAGCATATACAACGAATCCGTCTCGCGGTCGTATCGGAGGCGATCACGCCGACACCTCAACCGGCGGCACCCGCCCCATCCTTTACATCCCCCCGCCACCCCGCCATCTTTCTCGGTCTGCGTGCCGTACGGCGCAGCAAGGAGACGTGGCCGAGAGGCTGAAGGCGGCGGTTTGCTAAACCGTTATACGGGGTCAACCTGTATCGAGGGTTCGAATCCCTCCGTCTCCGTTCTGCGGGTCCGCCGTCTGTACCGGCGGGCCCGCGTTTCGTTTCAGCACCCGGCACTCCCCCATGACCACCTCCGCCGTCCGCGTCCGCTTCGCCCCCTCCCCCACCGGCT
>CAIRBD010000324.1 GCA_903876745.1 uncultured Gemmatimonadota bacterium | reverse complement strand
CGCGCGCGGGCGCGCGCCGGCTCGCGGATGGCCATCCCCACATTCAATGCGGCGACCGGCCGGCCCTGCCGGTCGCGGATGGCGACGGCCACGGAGCAGAGGCCGAGTTCGAGTTCCTGTTCGACGTACGCGAAGCCCTGCCGGGCGCAGCGGGCGAGTTCCAGCTCGAGACGCGCGCGGTCGGTGATGCTGAACGGCGTGAGCGCGGCCGGCCGCTGGCGCGCCGTCCACCGCCGCCGCTCCGCCTCGGGGAGCGCGCTCACGATGGCGCGCCCGAGCGAAGTGTACGCCGCCGGGAGTCGCGCGCCCACGTCGAGGGCGATGCGCATGATGCGCTGCGCCTGCACGCGCTGCACGTACACGATCTCGTTGCCGTCGAGCACGGCCATCGAGCAGGATTCGGGCACCGCGGCGGCGAGCGCCTGCATCTGCGGCCGCGCGATCTCGGGGAGGTCGAGCGAGGTGAGGAAGCGGTAGCCGAGGTCGAGGATGCGGGGCGTGAGCGCGAAGCGGCGCCCGTCGGCGGTGACGTAGCCGAGGTGTTCGAGCGTGAGGAGGAGCCGCCGCACGACGGCGCGCGAGAGCCCGGTGCGCGTCGCGAGTTCCGAGAGCGACATCGCCGGGTGCTCGGCGTCGAAGGCGCGGATGACCTCGAGGCCGCGGGCGAGCGTCTGGACGAAATCGCGTCCGTCTTCGAAGCGCGGCGCTTCGGCGGCGGTGCGTTTGGTGGAGGCGCGGGTGGCGGCGGGCATCGACGGCAGTCTACACCCCGCCGTGCGGTGTGCGCAATGCGCACAGCTGTTCGCCAAGCGCACACATCCCTCCTATATTCCCGCCGATGAGCGAGCCGCGCCCCGAACGCGACACCGTCCTCCACAGCTGGTGCGTGCAGGACCACTGGAACGCCCCTACCGTCGTCGGCGGCGAGGGCGCGCATTTCTTCACGGCCGACGGGCGCAGCATCCTCGATTTCAGCTCGCAGAGCGAATGCAGCAACCTCGGCCACCAGCATCCGGCCGTCGTCGCCGCCATCCGCGAACAGGCGGGCAGGCTCTGCTACATCGCCAACGCCTGGGGCGCCGAGCCGCGGGCCCGACTCGCCGAGGCGCTGCTCGAGAAGAGCGGCTTCGAGGGCGGGCGCGTGTACTTCACGCTCGGCGGCGCCGACGCCAATGAACACGCCGTGAAATTCGCGCGGCAGGCGGCGCGCAAACCGCGCGGGCTCGTCGTCACGCGCGCCGACCGCTCGTACCACGGCGCCAGCTACGCGACGATGGCGCTCTCCGGCGACACGCGCACCCGCGAGATGGCCGATCCGGCGCAGTTCGGTGTGGTGCACGCGCCGCCGCCGTACGCGTACCGGTGTGCGGCGAACCGCGCGGCCGACGATGCGAACGGCGCGGCCGCCGGCTGCGACGGGCGGTGCGCGACCGGATGCGTGGCGCACGTCGAGGCGGTCATCGCGCGGCACGGCGCGGCGCAGGTCGCCGGCGTGCTCATGGAGACGGACTCGGGCACCAACGGCATCGTCGCGCCCGACGCGTACTGGCCGGCGCTGCGCGAGGTCACGCGCCGGCACGGCGTGCTGCTCATCGCCGACGAAGTGATGAGCGGCTTCGGTCGCTGCGGCGAGTGGTTCGCGTGGCAGCGCCACGGCGAGGCCGGCCGTCCCGACATCATGACGCTGGCCAAAGGGCTAACCGGCGCGCACATCCCGCTCGGCGCTGTGGTCGTGTCGCGCGAGGTGGCAGCGGCGCTCGAGCACGAGATGCTCTTCACCGGGCTCACCTACTGCGGACACCCGCTGGCCTGCGCGGCGGGACTCGCCGCCGTGGACGCGTACGAGCGCGAGGATCTCATCGTGCGGTCGCGGCGCCTCGGCGCGGCGATGCTCGATGCGCTGCGCACGATGCAACAGCGGCATCCGGTGATCGGCGACGTGCGCGGCGGACACGGCCTGTTCGCCGTGCTCGAGCTGGTGCGCGACCGGGAGACGCGCGAGCCGATCGCGCAGTGGCCGGCGCTCGCGCCGTCGCTCGCCGCACTGGTGAAGGCCGGCCTCGACGCCGGCGTGTCGTTCGCCGTGCGCGGCAACCTCGTCCTGCTCGCGCCGCCGCTCGTGATCGGCGAACGCGATCTCGCCGACGCGCTCACGCTGCTCGACCGGCTGCTCGACGACGTCGATCGCGCCGCCGGGCACGCGCCGCCGGCTTCCCGCTCCGCCGCGCCCTAACGGCGCCCGCGTCCACCGAGCCCGCTGTGCCATTCCTCCCCCTGCGCGACCTCATCGCCACCCACGTGCGCGACGGCATGACCGTCGCGCTCGAAGGCTTCACGCATCTCATCCCGTTCGCGGCGGGACACGAGATCATCCGGCAGCAGCGCCGCGACCTCGCGCTCGTGCGGATGACGCCCGACCTCATCTACGACCAGCTCATCGGCATGGGCTGCGCGCGCTCGCTCACCTTCTCGTGGGGGGGCAATCCGGGCGTGGGTTCGCTGCACCGGC
The DNA here is from genome assembly GCA_903876745.1 of uncultured Gemmatimonadota bacterium. Classification (GTDB taxonomy): domain Bacteria; phylum Gemmatimonadota; class Gemmatimonadetes; order Gemmatimonadales; family Gemmatimonadaceae; genus Fen-1231. The sequence goes on along the minus strand of CAIRBD010000324.1, from coordinate 529 downwards.
TGCGCGACGCCGTGGAGCATCAGTGGCCGCGCGCGCTCGCGATCGACGAACACAGTCATGCCGGTCTCGCGGCCGCCTACACCGCGGGCGCGGGCGGACTGCCGTTCGGCGTGCTGCGCGGCTACGCGGGCACGGGACTCGCCGAGGTGAACACGGCGCACGTGCGGACCATCACCTGCCCGTTCACCGGCGAGACGCTCGCCGCCGTCGCCGCGGTGCGCCCCGACGTCACGATCCTGCACGCGCAGCGTGCCGACCGCGACGGCAACGTGCTGCTCGCCGGGATCGTCGGGGCGAGCCGCGAGGCGGCGTTCGCGGCGCGCACCCTGCTCGTGACAGTGGAGCGCGTGGTGGACACGCTCGACGCGCCGATGAACGCCATCGTGCTGCCGTCGTGGCTCGTGGCCGGGATCGCCGAGGTGCCGGGGGGCGCGTATCCGTCGTACGCGCTCGGCGATTATCCGCGCGACAACGCGTTCTACCAGGCGTGGGACGACATCGCGCGCGACCGCGCGACGTTCACGGACTG
>CAIRBD010000323.1 GCA_903876745.1 uncultured Gemmatimonadota bacterium | reverse complement strand
CTGAACCCGGGAACGCCCGTCGAGTCCATCAGTGAAGTCGCCGCCGACCTCGACCTCCTGCTCATCATGAGCGTGAATCCGGGCTACGGCGGACAGAAGTTCATCCCCGCGAGCGTCGACAAGATCCGCCGCGCCCGCGCCATCCTCGACGCGGCCAAGAGCCGCGCGGCCCTCGAAGTGGACGGCGGCATCTCGCGCGACACCATCAACGCCTGCTGGCGCGCCGGAGCCGACACCTTCGTCGCCGGCGTCGCCGTGTTCCAGGCCAAGGACCCCGCGGCCGAGATCGCCGCGCTGCGGCAGCTGTGCATGGAGACCGCGTGACGAACCGCAAGCAGTGGCTGCTCGTCGGCGGCATCGTCGCCGGCATCGCCATCGCCATCACGGTGGCCACCTACGCGCTCGGCGACACGCTGCACGCCATCGAGGCCGGCACGAAGGCGCCCGACTTCAAGGCCGTGACCGTCGCCGCGGGCGAGCCGGTGCACGCCAAGACGCTCGCCGATTACAAGGGCCAGGTGGTGCTGCTCAACGTGTGGGCCACCTGGTGCGGTCCGTGCCGCTCCGAGATGCCGAGCATGCAGAGACTGAACGAGTCGCTCGGCCCGCAGGGGCTGAAGATCGTCGCCGTGAGCATCGACAACGCCGGCATGGAGCAGCCCATCCGCGATTTCGCCAAGGAGTTCGGACTATCGTTCGAACTGCTGTACGACCAGTCCGGCGACATCCAGACGATCTACCAGACCACGGGCATCCCCGAGACGTTCGTGATCGGACGTGACGGCGTGATCCGCAAGCGCATCCTCGCCGCCACCGACTGGTCCGCCGAGCCGCAGCAGGCGCTCATCCGGCAGCTGCTCGCCGAGTCGGCGCCATAACGCGCCGCGTCATCATCTGCTGATGCGCGTCCTCGGCATCGAGAGCAGCTGCGACGAGACGTCGGCCGCGGTCGTGAGCGGCACCGGCGACGACGCCACGCTCGAATCGCTCACCATCCTCTCGCAGGACGTGCACGCGATCTTCGGCGGCGTGGTGCCGGAGATCGCGTCGCGCGCGCATCTCACCGCCATCACGCCGGTGGTGCGGCATGCGCTCGAGCAGGCGGGTTGTGCGTGGACCGACATCGACGCGATCGCCGTGACGCACGCGCCGGGGCTCGTCGGTGCGCTGCTCGTGGGCGTGAGTTTCGCCAAGGCCGTCGGCGCCGCGCGCGGCCTGCCGGTGCTCGGGGTGCATCACCTCGAGGGGCATCTGTTCGCGACGTCGCTCGACGACCGCGCGGCGGCGCCCCCCTTCACCGCCCTCCTCGTGAGCGGCGGCCACACGATGCTGCTCGACGTGCCCGCGTGGAGCGAGTACCGGCTGCTCGGCGCCACGCGCGACGACGCCGCCGGCGAGGCGTTCGACAAAGTCGCCAAGCTGCTCGGACTGCCGTATCCCGGCGGCCGGCACATCGAGGCGCTCGCGCGCGATGGCGCCGCCGGCAAGGTCCGCTTCGCGCGCCCCATGCTGCACGGCGGCCAGCGCGCCGGGGACGCCGACTACTACGACGTCTCCTTCAGCGGACTCAAGACCGCCGTGCTCCACGCCGTGCGCGACGCGGAGGCACGCGGCACCCGTGACGCCGACGCGGCGCACATCGCGCGCGGCTTTCAGGACGCGCTCATCGAGACGCTCGCCGCCAAGACCATCCGCGCCGCCGAGGCGTTCGGCCGCACACGCATCGTGCTCGGCGGCGGCGTGGCATGCAACCGCGCGCTCTACGAGGAGATCGCCCGGCGCGCCGCGGCCGTGCTGGGCGCGGGAAGCGCCGTGCACGCCCCCAGCCCGCGGCTCGCCACCGACAACGCCGCGATGATCGCCCGCGCCGGGCTCTTTCGCCTGGAACGCGGCGAACGGTCGGGGTACGATCTCAACGCCTACGCGGCACTCCCTATCCCGGGCCTCGTCGCGCCGGGCGCGGCGCACCCCTAAGATTCTCCCATGCCATTCTTCGCACTGCTGTCCACCACCGTGAAGCCGTTCGTCGTGACGATCAGCATCCTGCCGGCGCTCACCGGCTTCGGGCTGGCGATGCTGCTCGCGTTCCTCATCGCGCAGAACGTGTGCGTCGTCGAGTTCACGCGGCGCGGCCAGATCGACTGCGCCGACGGGATGTCCGACATCACCGTCGGCGCCGTCGTCGGTGGATTGCTCGGCGCGAAGATCTACTACGCCGTGCTCTTTCACGAGACGCTGTTCTCGCGCGGCGGCTTCGTGTTCTGGGGCGGGCTCATCGGCGGCATCGCCGCGACGTACGCCGTCATCCGGTACAAGAAGCTCGGCTTCGCGCGCGTCTCGGACGTGTGCGGCATCGGCATCGCCGCCGCGTACGCCGTGGGACGCACCGGCTGCTGGGCGGTGGGCGACGATTACGGCCGCGCGTGGGACGGATTCCTCGCCGTGAAGTTCCCCGACGGGGCGCCGCCGAGCACCGTGGGGAACATGGTGCAGCTGTTCGGGCAGAAGTCACTCGCCGGCCAGCCGCTCACGGATGTGGTCGCGGTGTACCCGACGCAGCTGCTCGAAGTGGTGCTCGGCCTCGGGATGTTCTTCATCCTGTGGCGCTTTCGCGCCCACGTGCATCGCGCCGGCTGGCTGTTCGGTTTCTACTGCATCCTCGCCGGCGGCGAGCGTTTCATCGTAGAGTTCTTCCGCGCCAAGGACGACCGCTTCTTCGGCTGGATGACGATGGCGCAGGTGATCGCCGTGGTCTTCATGTGCGGCGGTGCGGCGTGGATGGCGATGCGTCGCGCACCGGCCGCGGGAACCGCCACGGCCTAGCCGCGACGGCGCGACGCCACAGGCGTCGCGCGAGCGTACGATGTCGGCATGCGTCGCGGCTTCGAGCGTCGCGACGCGCTCCTGCAACAGATGCGCCGTCGCCTGCAGCTCGGCGAGCCGCGCCGCCACCTCGGGCGGGATCTGTTCCGTCGGCTCCGACGTCGCCGCCTCGACCACTGCATCGCCCATCAATGACGGCGACAGCGTGCGCCAGAGCGCGAACAGCAGCAACGCCACGAGCACGCCCTGGGCCACGAGCGTCTCGACGGTGGGATACACCCCCAGCGCATCGATGGTCGGGAACTGCGGGATGAGCGTCATCGAGAACGCGTTCCCCTCCTGCAGTTCCTTCACTCCCTTCCCCGCGAACACGAACGCCATGTAGTACAGCAGGCCGCTCGTCACGGCGAAGAACGGCCGCAGCGGGATCTTCACGCCGAAGCGATAGAACAGCGTGAAGATCACGGAGAGGGCGGCGAACCCCGCGAGGAGCCCGACGATCACCGGCACGAACACGTCGCCGGAGCGCGTGAACATCGCCTGATAGAACAGCGCCGTCTCGGCGCCCTCGCGGAACACCGCCAGGAAGGCGACGAACGCCAGCGCGAAGCCGCCGCCCCCTTCGAGCGCACCCGTCACCTTCTCGCGGATGAACTGCTGCCACTTCGCCCCCTCGATCTTCGAGAGCAGCCAGTAGCTCACCGAGAAGAGCACGACGACGGCGACGAGCATCGTCGCGCCTTCGATCACGTCCTGGCTGGCCGGCACCGCCTTCAGCGCCGTGCGCAGCACGAACGCGAGCACCGCGCTGGCCGCG
>CAIRBD010000322.1 GCA_903876745.1 uncultured Gemmatimonadota bacterium | reverse complement strand
TGTGCTGGATCCCCGGGCCGCCGTAGAACTCGAGGTACTCCTCGATCTGGCTCTTTTTCTTGCCGGGCGCGGGCTCGTTGATGGGCAGCTTGATGCGGCCCTCGCCCGACTGCATGACCTTGGACATGAGGGCCGAGTACTCGGTGGAGATGTCCTTGTCGTCGAAGGTGAGCAGGTTGAAGAAGCCCAGCACATGGGCGTAGAAGTCGACCCAGGCGTTCATCTTGCCGAGCTCGACGTTGCCCACGCAGTGGTCCACGTACTTGAGGCCGACGGGGGCGGGCGTGAAGTCCGAGCCGCGCGCGACGAAGCCCGGCATGAACAACCCGCGGTAGTTGCGACGCTCGACGAGCGAGTGGATCGTGTCGCCGTACGTGGCGATGGCGGCGATGACGATCTCGCCGTTCGCGTCGGTGAGCACGGTCGGCTCCCGCACCGAGCGCGCGCCGCGCTCCACGGCTTTCGCCCACGCATCCCGAGCGTCGTCCACCCAGAAGGCGAGGTCTTTCACGCCGTCGCCGTGCTTCGCCACGTGCGCCGCGATCTCGCCGGCGGGCGTGATGGGCGACGTGATGAGCAGGCGGATCTTATCCTGCTGCAGCAGGTAGCTCGCGCGATCGCGCACCCCGGTCTCGGGGCCGCGATAGCCCACGAGCTCGAAGCCGAACGCGGCGCGGTAATAGAGCGACGACTGTTTGGCGTTGCCGACCCAGAACTCGATGTAGTCGGTGCCGTTGATCGGGAACGTGTCGTGCGCTTCGGTGGGCACGGGGGAGATGACGGTGGCCATGGACGCTCCTCTGCAAAAGCGAGTAGACAGTAGACGGTAGACGGTGGACCGTTCACGTAACTGCACGCCATGCGTTCAGGCGCCGCGCGCTCCCGTGCGCGCGCTCGTCCACCAACGGGACCACTCGATTCCGATGGAGAACTGCCGGGGAAGACAGTAGGAGCGCCGCATGGTGGGAATATAGTATCCGCCTGACCGGTTGGCGCACCCCGAACGAAAGGACGGCCGGCTGCCCACCATCACGCGAGCGCCCGCAGTCGCTCCCGATCGATGTTGCCGCCCGTGACCACGCACACCACGCGCTCCCCCGGCGCTACCGCCACCTTGCCGCACATGATCGCCGCGAGGCCCGCGGCCCCCGCCGGCTCGACGAGCAGTTTACAGCGCTCGATCAGCAGCCACATCGCCTCGATGATCGCCGCGTCGGGCACCGTGACCACCTCGAGATTCAGCCGCAGCACGTGCTCGAACGTGAGGTTCCCCGCAAAGGGCGCGGCGAGTCCGTCGGCCACGGTGTTCACCGCGGCGAGCTTCTGCGGTGCGCCCGCATCGAGACTCGATCGCATGCCCGGAGCGCCCTCCGGTTCGACGCCGATCACGCGGCATTCCGGGCGCAGCGCGCGCGCCGCGATGCCGATGCCGCTCAGGATCCCGCCGCCGCCGCATCCGACGAGTACGACGTCGGCGTCGGTGATCTCCTCGAACAACTCGAGCCCGAGCGTGCCCGCGCCGGCGATCACCGCGGGATCGTCGAACGGATGCACCATCGCGAGCCCGCGCTCGTCCTTGATGGCGAGCGCCGTCGCGAGCAGGTCGCCGTCGGTCTGCACGACCGCGCCGCCGTAGCCGCGCGTCGCCTCGACCTTGCTGCGCACCGCGGTGGCCGGCATCACGACGGTGGCCGTGGTACCGGCGGCGCGCGCCGCCCACGCCACCGCCTGCGCGTGATTCCCCGCCGAGATGGTCACGACACCGCGGGCGCGTTCGTCGGCGGTGAGTTCGTCGATGCGATTGAGTGCGCCGCGTGCCTTGAACGAGCCGGTCTTCTGGAAGAGTTCGAGCTTGAGCAGCAGGTCGGCGCCGGTCAGGGCCGAGAGCGTGGCGGAGGCCATCATCGGCGTGCGGCGGACGCGCGTGCCGAGGGCGGTGTGGGCGCGGCGGACGGTGTCGAGCGTGACGAGAGGAAGAGACATTCCGGGAGTATAGCGCGCCTGGCCGGCGAGCGAGAGCCGCCGCCGGCGCCCCCGGAGGGGGGGCCGGCACCCTTGACGCGTCGCCCGGCAACGTCAAGTTGAATGCGCGTGTTTGTTTACGGTTTTCTCACGAGGCCGGTACGGCCGCAGAGCCGGGAGACGCACATGGTCACGACGAAGCAGTCGGGACGCGCGAAAAAGAAGGCCGCGCGCGCAAAGAAGAAGCGTGCGAAAGTGACGGGAGGTTCGAAGGCCAGGACAGAGTCGGCGATCGCGAAGGACATGCTGCTGATGAAATTCGGAGACCTCGAGTTCACGCGCGACGGATATGCGAAGCTCGGGTCGGTGTTCGACGAGACCCTCGGCCAGTTCCTCGACACGAAGAACGGCATGCGACTGGTCGTCTGGACGCGGCCCGACGTGACCGGCGATCTCTTCCGTCAGTTCATCACGTCCGCAGCCGAGAGCGTGGCGCGGCGACTTGCCCGCATGCCCGCGCACGCATTCACGGCAGCTGACGTGCACGACGCGGCCGTGTACGTATTCAAGCGGTATAAGCGGCAGGGTTGTGCCGCCGACGTGCTGGGCGGCGGCACGAAAGGAACCGGCACGTTCGACGGCGCCGTCTGCACGGACTTCCTCAACAACTCCGTGTAGTGCACACCGCGTCGGCGGGGTCGCTGCGCGGCTGGCATCGCGCCGCGGCTTCGGTCGCCGGACTGAAGGTCACCGTCGGACTGCTCGTGCTCGCCGTGGCCGCGGTCTCACCGGTGGCCTCGCACAGCTCTCGCACGCCGCTGATGGCCGCGTTCGTCCTGGCCTTCGGCGGCGCTGCGGCGGTGCTGCTGCTCGGCGGCCAGACCGACCGGCGCGCATCGCTCCTCGGCGCGTGCCTTCTCCTGACGGCGTCGGTCTTCGCCGACAACCTGCTCGTGCCGTTCCGTCTGGTGCACACCCCCGCGATGCAGGCATTGCGGTCCGGCTTCGCGATCCAGGTGGACGCGTTCACCGCGTACTTCATCTGGCGCTTCGCCGATGAGTTCCC
>CAIRBD010000321.1 GCA_903876745.1 uncultured Gemmatimonadota bacterium | reverse complement strand
ATCCCGCCGCCGCCGCCACCAAAGCCGCCGCCACCGCCCTGGCGGCCGCCGCCGGCGCAGCTGTTGTTCGGCGGTCCCGCGTTGCCGCGGCCACCGCCACCGCCACCTGCGCGACCCGCACCCGCGATCATCGGCGCGATGAGCGTCCACTGCACGCGGTTGATGCCGGCCGTCTTCGGGCCGTCGGAAGTGCAGAGTGTACGGCCGGCGGCGTCCGTGACCGAGATCTTCACGTCGCCGGTCGCGGCGCTCTTGAGCCAGTAGTTGATGGAGGTGCCGCGCGGCGCGTTCTCGCCGACGAACAGCTGCTGCCCGCCTGAATGCTGCTGCAGCTGGCGGTCGTTGAGGTAGTTGATGGCCGTGCGCACGTCGAAGAGATGCACATCGGCGTCCTTCACCGCCTGCGTGAGCTGCTGCAGCGGCGTGATGTCGTCGGCGATCCAGATGCTGCGGCCGTGCGTGCCGATGATGAGATCGTTGTCGCGCGGATGCACGAGGATGTCGTCGGTGCGCACGGTGGGATAGTTGTTCATGAACTTCTCCCAGTGCGCGCCGGCGTCGAGCGAGGCGTACAGCCCGAACTCGGTGCCGAGGTAGAGCAGGTCGCGGTTCTTCGGATCCTCGCGCACCACCTGCACGTTGCCGTAGGCCGGCAGGCCGGTGGTGATCGTGGTCCACGTGCGGCCGTAGTCCTTCGTCACGAACACGTACGGCTTGAGGTCGTCGCTGCGGTGGCCGTCCACGGCCACGTATGCGGCGCCGGCGTCGAAATGCGACGCCTCGACGCGCGCGAACCAGTAGTCGTGATTCGCCGGCAGGCCGGTGATGTTTTTGCCGACCTCCGTGAAGTTCACGCCGCCGTCGCGGCTCACCTGCAGCAGCCCGTCATCCGTGCCGGCCCACACCACGCCCGGCATCACGGCCGACTCGCTCACCGAGACGATGGTGCTGTAGCTCACCACGCCGTCGTTCTTGGAGAGCTGCTGCTGATCACCGCGCGCGCCCATCAGCGCGACCTTGCAGCGGTCGATCTGCTTGGTGAGATCGGCGCTCGCCACCCAGTGGTCGCCGCGATCCACCGACTTGAACAGCCGGTTGCCGCCGAGCCACACGGTGCTGCCGTTGTGCGGCGAGAGGAGGAACGGGGTGTTCCAGTTGAAGCGATAGGCATCGCCCGGCTGCGAGTTCACGACGTTGCCCACGCCGCCGCGTCCGCCACCACCACCGCCGCCGCCGCCACCCGCGCGGCCCACGCGTCCGTCGACGCACGCTGCGGCCGCTGGCGCTGCGGCGCCACGTCCACCCACCGCCATCGGCACCGGGCGGATGCTCTTCTGCTGCCCCGTGCCGAGGTCGAACCGCGTCGTGTTGCCGTCCTGTGACTCTGAGTAGACGATGTGATAATCGTTGGGATCGGCCGCCGACCAGAACCCGTCGCCACCGGCGAGCGGATACCAGTCGGAGTTCATGATCCCCACGTTGCCGCGCTTGCTGCTCGGTCCGCCCCAGCCGTTGTTGTCCTGCAAGCCGAACTGCACCTGATACGGATGGCGCATGTCGGCGCTCACCGCGTACGCGAGGCCGGTCGCCATCGTGTTCACGAACTGCCAGTTGCGTCCCTGGTCGTAGCTGATGTCGAGGCCGCCGTCGTTGCCGATCATCAGGTGGTTCGAGTTCTTCGGGTCGACCCAGATGGCGTGCTGGTCCACGTGTCCGGCCGTGCCGGTGCCACCGGCGGCGTCGAGTACGGTGAACGTCTTGCCGCCATCGAGTGACTTGGCCACGGGGAGCCCGGCCACGTAGAGCGTGTTCTCGTTCTGCGGGTCGATGCGCAGCTGGCTGAAGTACATCGGGCGCGCGTTGCAGTTGGTGACGAGATGCCAGCTGCGTCCCGCGTTGTCGGAGCGGAACAGGCCGCCCTTGGCCGGGTCGAGTGCCGGGGGCTTGGTGGTGTCGCCCGGGGCGCGCAGGCTCACCGGCGCGCCGTTGTTGCACCAGTCGAATCCACCGCGTCCGCCGCCGCCCGCAGCGCCACCAGCCGCACCAGCCGCACCTGCTCCGGCCGCCGCGGCCGGCGCTTCAGCCGGTGCGTCGCCCGTGCCGCCGGCCTCGATCTGCGCGTACCAGATGCTCGTGTTCGTCTTCGCGATGTCGATGGCGATGCGGCCGTACGTGCCGATGGGCAGGCCGCTGTCGGTGATCTTGGTCCAGCTGCGACCGCCGTTGTCGGTGCGCCAGAGCGCACTCCCGGGGCCGCCGCCGTTGAAGCAGCAGCCGCTGCGGCGGCGCTGATAGCTCGCCGCCACCAGCACGTTGGAGTTGCCGGGGCTCATCTGGATGTCGGTGAAGCCCGTGTTTTCGTCGATGTACTTGATCTTGTTCCAGGTCTTGCCGCCGTCCGTCGTCTTGTAGATGCCGCGCTCGGCGTTCGCGCCGAACAGATGGCCGGGCGACGCGACGTACACGACCTCCGGATTGCGCGGATCGATGACGATGCGCGCGATGGTCTGCGTCTCCTTCAGCCCCATGTTCTGCCACGTCTTGCCGCCGTCGGTGGTCTTGTAGATGCCGTCGCCGAACGACGACGTCTGGCGGTTGTTCGGCTCGCCCGTGCCCACGTAGACCGTGTTCGGGTCCTTGGGGTGCACGGCGATGTCGCCGATGCTCGCCACCGTCTGTTCGTCGAACACCGGCGTCCACGTGGTGCCGTTGTTCTCGCTGCGCCACACGCCGCCCACGGCATAGCCGAGGTAGATGACGTTCGGGTTGCTCTCGGAGACGGCGATGTCGTCGATGCGGCCGCCCATGACGGCCGGCCCGATGGAGCGGAACCGGAAGTTGGTCAGTACGGGGTTGGCCGAGCGATTGACCATCGCGGAATCGCGCGGGGCGCCAGCGCCCTGAGCGGATGTGACGGCGGGAATCGCGAGTGCCGCGAGCGCGAGTGCGGCGGCGACGAGGCGGCGAGGAGCGGAGCTCATCCTGGCGTCCTGGTGTGGGTGGGGACTGCGGGGCAACTATGGGCTACGTCGCGCACAGGTCGGGCGTTGATGGAGCGTCTTGTCAGCGAAGGAAGAAGACCCCGGCGATCATGGCGAGGAGGACCGCGAGGATGCCCAGCCATCCTTTCCGTGAGACTGGCATGTCCCCGGCTCCCACGACGACCGAGTCCAGGGCGAGCCGCGCGCGGTCATAGTCGTCGTCGTGCACCAGTTCGATGGTCCAGCCACCGCGCGAACGCCGGTCGTAGACGCATTCGATGCCTTCCGCTTCGAGGGCGAGGCGTGCGCTCTCGAAGTAGGAGGCGTCGGCGGAGCGGAGAAACAACTTCATTCGAATGGCCCTCCCTGCTCGCCTTCGATCGTCGATGGCCGGATGTGCCGCGTGCGCGGCCCTGGGCCGCGAACCGCGGCTGTGAATATGCGCCATTTGTCGCCGCGCTGCCTCTGCGGAGCCGGCCACCGCTGGACAGGCGCCCCGGTGTGTGGTAAATCGGAGCAACGGAGAGCGCCCCCACCTGTCCGTACGCCGTCCATCCGGAGGTAGTCCATGCTCGCTGCTGTCGTCGCGTGGCTCGATCGCGTCGGTCCGCTGGTGTTCTGGACGTGTGCCGTGGCCCTGGTCGCACTCGACACCGCCGCGGTCGCGACGGTGATCGGTACGAAGAGCCGCGAGCTCGTGAACCGATGGACCGGAGCCGTCCTCGGGATGAACGTGGCCCTGATCGGCGTCGGTGTGGGTGTGCCGGGCGTGATGTACGTGGCGAAGGTGGCCGTAGAGGCCGTCGCGCCGAGCGCTGCGACCATGCCGCTGGCGGTCGCGAAGGATGGGAGCGCGCGGGAACGCTGAGCGCGGCAACGGTGTTCACTCAAGTGCACGGGCGCTCGCACTCCTGACGGGCGCCTTTCGTGTTCCGCCTTCCGTGAGGATGCCCCGATGATCCGTTCCCCCCGATTCGCGCTCGTCTGCGCGGCCGCGCTCCTCGCGGCGCTCCCGCTCGGCGCTCAGCAGGAAGTCTCCCGCACCGTGGAAGGCGGTGGCGTGAGCGTCCCCGGCTGGACCGGCAAGATCGACGCCAACGAAGAGAAGAGCGGCTCGACGCTCAACAGCGCCAAGTTCGCGGCCGAAGGGAAGAACTTCCACGTCACCACCGGCCCGGCCGTGAGCTACTGGAATCCGGCCAACAAGGCGTCGGGGAACTACACGGTGAAGGCGACCTTCACCGAGCCGAAGTACATGAACCTGAACGACCACCCGCACCCGTACGGCATCATGATCGCCGGCAACGACCTCGGCACGGCCGACGGCAGTCAGCTGTACTGCGCGGCGTACGGCAACGGCACGTTCATCGTGCGCGGCTTCGGCCCCGCGGCGTTCCAGCTCAACGGCCGCCGCGGCGGGCCGAGCGACGCCGTGCACAAGGCGGCGGGGAAGGGGGAGCCGGTCACGCAGGAGATCGCCATCTCGGTGAAGGGCGACCGCGTGGAATGCTCCATCAACGGCACGATGGTGGCCGGCTACGACAAGGCCGAGGCCGTCGGCGCCGGCAAGTTGAAGTCGTTCGACGGCACGTACGGACTGCGCTTTGCGCACAACACCGAAGTGATCGT
>CAIRBD010000320.1 GCA_903876745.1 uncultured Gemmatimonadota bacterium | reverse complement strand
TACGGCGGCGGCGCCGGCATGGTGATGAAGCCCGGCCCGTTCTTCGAAGCGGTCGAAGCGATCGAGGCCAAGCCGCCCATCATCATGCTCTCGCCGCGCGGCCGTCGCTTCTCGCACGCCGACGCCGAGCGGCTCGCCGCACTCGACGAGTTCACACTGCTCTGCGGTCATTACAAGGACGTCGATCAACGCGTGGCCGATCACCTCGCCACGGAAGAACTCTCGCTCGGCGATTTCGTGCTGAGCGGCGGAGAGCCCGCGGCACTCGCGATCATCGATGCCGTGGTGCGGTTGCTTCCCGGCGCGATGAGCGACCTCGACAGCGCGCGCACCGACTCGTTCTTCGGCCGCGGGCTGTCGGCGCCGAGTTATACGAGGCCGCCGGAGTTCAGGGGCCATGCGGTGCCCGAGGTGCTGCTCTCGGGGAACCACGCCGCCATCGAGAAGTGGCGGGAACAGGAAGGGGTGCGAAGGACCTCACAGCAAGGACAACGGCGGGTTGACGGTTAACCGTCAACGGTTAACGGTTTACCGTACACCCGCTTTTGCAGTCCCTCCCACTTGCCCTCGCCCTCCCACTCACCTAACTTTGAAGGCTCACTACTCGAACCTTGTCGGGCCTCTGTCCCGCCCGGAGCTGCTATGCACCCGTTCATCGAAACCCAGAAAGAGTGGATGAAGTCGATTCCCCCGTTCCGCGCCGGCGACACGGTGCGCGTCAACGTGCGGGTGAAGGAAGGCGACAAGGAGCGCATCCAGGCGTTCGAGGGTGTGTGCATCGCGCGCCGCGGAGCCGGCGTGAGCGCGACGTTCACCGTCCGCAAGATCTCCAATAGCGTCGGCGTCGAGCGCATCTTCCCCGACCACTCGCCGATGCTCGAGAGCATCCACGTGGTGCGTCGCGGGCGCGTGCGTCGCGCCAAGCTGTTCTATCTCCGCGGCGTGACCGGCAAGTCGGCGCGCATCAAGGAGAAGAAGGTGCGCGTGGCGTCGCCCGCCGCGAGCGCTGCGGCCGAAGGCTGAGCCCGTCGCGCACCGCTCGCCCCTCGTGGCGCGTTGGAGCGCGATCGAGCGGGACCTGCGCACGAGTGGTGCGCAGCGGATCGCTGGAGTCGATGAAGTCGGACGGGGCCCCCTTGCGGGCCCCGTCGTCGCATGTGCCGTGATCATGCCGGCCGGCGCGCCCGATATCGCCGGCGTGCGCGATTCCAAGAGACTCTCGCGTGCGGTGCGTGAACGGCTCGCCGTCGAGATCCGCGCGGGCGCCGTCGCCGTGTCACTGGGCGCGGCGAGCGTGGCGGAGATCGGGCGGCTCAACATCTATCAGGCCACGGCGCTCGCCATGCGCCGCGCGCTCCGAAGGCTCACGGTGGCGCCCGACGCCGTGCTCGTGGACGGCAAGCCCATCAGAACACTCGGCGTGGCGCACACGGCCGTCGTGGGCGGCGATGCGCAGTGCTACAGCATCGCCTGCGCGAGCATCGTGGCCAAGGTCACCCGCGACCGGCTCATGCGGGCCCTGGCGCGGCGGTATCCTATGTATGGATGGGGGGAGAACGCCGGGTACGGGACGCCCGTGCATCTGGCGGCACTCCGGGCGGGCGGGCTGACGGCGCATCATCGGCCGCTGTTCTGCCGGCGGATCGTGGAGGGGGCCGGCTAGCCCCTTTCTTTAAAGAAGGTGCTGATCGGGGGAGCCCCGCGCCCGCCGGCCGGGTTTTGTGACCTGACCCCGCCCCGCTCGTCTTGACACGTGATGGAGTCGCTTCGTTGGCGTGCTTGCGCGGGCGCCGGGAAGCGGCCAAGTTGGACCCACCCCGTTTGGTGTTCGGACCGGGGTGTGCAGGCAGGGTGAAACTGAGGGGGAATCCGGGGTTCAAACCCGCTGGTGAATTGGGGTTGCGCGCCGGGCTGCCAGGTGGCAGATTTCCCGTGATTCTGATGGTGGAAGGACGACGATCAGCTGCGCCCACGGGGGAATAGTGGGCATCGCTGACGTCGCGTCGGTTGTAGTGTGCGTAGTGCAGTTGTGTTTTTCTTCTTTATCTCTTGGGGGTTTTTCATGAGGATCATTCGTTCGGCTATTGTTGTTGCCGCAGTGTTCGTTGCTGCGTGCGGCGACAAGGTGACGGTGCCGGCTGCCGTGACCACGATTCCTACGACGGTTGCGCCGAAGGTCAATAGCGTCTCGGTCGCTCCGACGATCGCGACGATGAACATCGGCGATGCGATCACGCTGACGGCCGCGGTGAACGCGGATGTCGGCCTCGCGACCACGGTGACGTGGGCGTCGAGCGACCAGACGAAGGCGTCGGTCACAGCGGCTGGCGTCGTGACCGCGGTTGCGGCCACGCCGGGCGTTGCGATCTGCGCGACGTCGACGGTTGACACGGGCAAGAAGGGCTGCGCGACGGTGGTGGTTGCCGCCGCTGCGATCCCGGCTGCGAATGGCGTGACGGTGACGCCGGCTGCGGCCACGATCGGTGTTGGTGGTTCGATCACGCTGACGTCGGTGACGGCGGGCACGGCTGGCATCAGCCAGGCCGTGACGTGGTCGTCGGCTGACACGACGAAGGCGAAGGTGACGGCGGCTGGTGTGGTGACTGGTGTCGCCGCGACGGGTGGCGTCTCGATCTGCGCCGCGTCGACGGTCGCTGGTTCCACGGCGAAGGGTTGCGCCGCGATCGTCGTGACGGCTGCGCCGGTGGCTTCGGCGAACAGCGTGACGGTGACGCCGAGCGCAGTGACGCTGCAGATGGTGGCTGGCGCGACGCAGCCGACCGTGCAGCTGAACGCTTCGGTCAGCCTCTCCAACAGCACGAACACGGCAGTGACCTGGACGACGGGCGACGCCACGAAGGCGACGGTCTCGGCGACTGGCCTCGTGACGGCCGTTGGTGCGGGCGCGGTTTCTGTGTGCGCCGCCTCGGCCGTGACGGCCACGGTGCAGGGTTGCGCCTCGATCACGATCGCGGCCTACGTCGCTCCGGCGCCGGCTTCGGTCTCGATCCAGTCGATCACGCTCGGCGGAAACCTCAACACGCCGGTGAACAACGCCGCCGTGGTTGGTGCCGTCAACGTGTCGATGAACGTCATCGCCGGTGGTCAGACGATCACGAAGGTCGCGCTGACGGTGAATGGCACCGAAGTGGATGCCCAGACGTTCTCGAGCGCGCAGGCTGCGGCGCTCCGCGCGGCGTCTGATGCTGCGGTCGCCACGCAGGCGGCTCCGCAGACGATCGTGTTCTACGTGAACACTGCGGCGTACAACACGACGACGGGCGCTCCGGCGTACGCGAACGGCACGATGGTCATCGGCGCCAACCTGTACACGGTTGCCGGTGGCTCCACGACGAAGGCGAACTCGGCAAGCAATGCGACCAGCGTCACGTTCGCGAACGTTGACGGTTTCGCGGTCACCATGACGCCGAACATCGCGGTCACCGCAGGCGCGGTTGACGCGAACGGCTACCGTTGGTTCGGAAACGGTACGCTCACGATCAACGCGGTTCCTGTCATGTACTCGGGCAAGGCGGTCGGAACGGTTTCCGCGGCCCTCGGAGCAGGAACGACTCCTGCTAACTGCCCGGCTCTTGGCGTTGCCTCGACCGCCAGCACTCTGACCGGTAGCGCGTACGCGGTCACGCTGACGCTTGCCAGCCTGCAGTCGACGACTGGCGCGAACAGCTGCCAGCAGACTCCGCAGCTTCCGACCGTCACGGCGACGGACGCGAACGGTGCGAATCTGACGCTCGGCGGCACGAATGGTGTGCTGAACACGCAGACTGGAATCCGGTGGGACAACGTTGGGCCTACGGCCCCCGCGTTCACCGCGAATCCTAACGGTCGCTCGAACGGCTGGATCAACGACGCGGTTTCATTCAACACGATCGTTGCCACCGCGAACCCGAATGGCTGGCTGGCGGGCGCGGTCACTGACGCTGGCGTAGGCGGCGCTGTCACGTACTCCGTGCAGACCGCTCTCAACACCGGCGGTTTGGTTGACAAGGCTCGCACGGGCACGGCTGCCACGAGCTCTGCAGCGCTTGCGCAGACTGCAGTTGCGGCCGGCGTAACGGCTTACTGCGCGATTGCTCGCTCGGCTGACCAGTTGGGCAACCTCTCCGCGATGCCTCTTGCCGGCGCGAACTGCGCCTCCACCCCTGGGAGCACGATCTTCGGCGTGGATCGTGTTGCTCCGATCGTCACGCTTACGACGACCTTGGGCAATGGCAAGTCGCTCCGCATGTTCAACACCGGTACCCCGAACTACTCGTACTCGCTGTCGGATACGAGCCTGAACGCGGCCGCCGCGAACATTTCGGTGAAGACCACGGCCATCCGCTACAGCGGTGCAACTGCGGCCGACACCCAGTCTGTGACGACCGTGGTCGCTCCTCCCACGACTACGCTGACGCAGGCCCATCCTGTGGCTGCCGTTTCGGGCTACTGGACTGTTTCGGCCACCGCGTCGGACCAGGCCGGCAACTCGGCCTCGATCACGCCGTACATCTACCTGTACGACGCCTCGGCTGCTTCGGCTTCGAACCCGCTCCAGACGAACGCTGGTCTGACGGCTGGTAATGCCGAGAGCTTCTTCGCGACGGTGACGGATAACGTCGATCTGGATTCGGCGTACGTCGTTCACTCGTACAACACGCTCGCAGCTGGAACGAATGTTGTCTATCCGTTCATCGTCAACATGTCGAAACTGCAGGCCTCGCCGTTCACGGTTGCCGCCCCGGTGAAGACCACCACGTTTACCGGCACCTGGACGAACGGGTTGCCGCGTTCCGTCGGTCAGATCACCAGCGGTGCCGCAATCAGTACGGGTGTTGCTGACCTCGGCGTCTTTGGTACCGGCCTTACGTTCTGGCCGACTGACCAGACCAACGGTGGCACGGGGACGCTTGACGTAGGATCGACGGCCAATACTGCAGCATCGGTTGCGTACGCTGCGGTGAATGGTCCGACCGCTTCGGCTTGGGCCGGTCTTACCACCACGGCATCAGTCACTATTGCCAAGAAGCGCACGACTCTCAATCAGGCGTCGGGCGCCGGCAAGATCATCTCGGACACGATCACGGTTACGCTGTCGCAATCGATGGTGACGCCGCCGACGTCTAATCCGTTCTCGCGTGCCGAGCTCTGGATCCGTACCAACAGCGGTACGGCTACTGGAGCCGCGGTGGCTACCTCGCGTGGTTTGCAGCTCCTGTCGTCGGTCACGCCTGTTGTGGCGTACGACGGTCAGGCGCAGATCGCCCAACAGGTCGGGGGTAAATTCGACATAACTTTCTTTGGCGCCGAAGAGTTCGTCCAGGCCGTAATTGGGTTGCACGGTGCCGACATGCCCGCGGTCGCCGAAATACGCCGGGCAGCCCTCTGAGATCAATTTACCGCCCTGCGCGACCCAGGTTTTGATCTTTTCCGCGGATTGCT
>CAIRBD010000319.1 GCA_903876745.1 uncultured Gemmatimonadota bacterium | reverse complement strand
CGCAGAGGACTCGCAAGGGAGCGGTCATCGGGTTGCCGGGGTAAGAGAGGTGTGGGATCGCGCTCAATTCCCCACCTGTTGGCGCGGCTGTCAACAGTGGCCGATAATTAGGGACGTTGGGCGACGCGGCTCCTCTTCTTTCCCAGACCGGCGGACAGCTCCAGACATGTCGTGGCATTCTGAACGCACCGTTCGCGCCGTGGTCGCCCTGTGCGGCGCACTCGCGCTCGTGTCGTGCGCCCCGCGGCGCGACCGCGAGCTGCGCGTGGGGCTCCTCGCGCTGCTCGACGGGGAGCTTGCCCCGCAGTCGGGCATCCCGTCGCGCGAGGGCGCGCAGCTCGCGGTGGACGAACTCAACGAACGCGGCGGCGTGGTGATCGGTGGCACGCGGCGCCGGCTGCGGCTGATCGTGCGCTCCTACGCGCCCCGCGCCGACGCTGCGGCCAGCGCCGCGCGCGATCTCGTGAACCTCGACAGCGTGGACGTGGTGATCGGACCGCAGCTCTCAGCGCACGCGATCGCGGCGAGCACGGTGGCCGAGGACGCGCACGTGCCGATGATCGCGCCGATGGCGTCGAACCCGCAGGTGACGGCGGGCAAGTCGCACGTGTTCCGGCTCGCCTTCCTCGATCCGTTCCAAGGGGAGATGCTGGCCCGCTATGCGCTCGACGATCTGCACGCGAAGCGCGCGGCGGTGCTGTACGACGTGTCCAACGCCTACGGCAGCGAGATCGCGCAGCTGTTCCGCGAGACGTTCACGCGCGGGGGCGGCGCGGTGGTCGCGTCGGAGACGTTCACGAGCGACCAGAAGACCGACTTCACGGTGCAGCTGCGGCGCATCGCGGCGGCGCACGTGGACGTGCTGCTGCTGCCGAACTACTCGGCGGTCGATTCGTTCCAGGTGCGGCAGGCGCGCGCCGTCGGGGTGACGGCGGTGTTCCTGGGCAGCGACAACTGGGATCCGCCCGCGCTCCGCCGCGTGCACGAGGCCGTGGGCACGGTGTTCACGCACCAGTGGAGTCCCACCGTGACGCTCGCGCAGACGCAGGGGTTCGTGGAGCGCTATCGCCTGCGGTACGGCAGCGATCCGCGCAGCACGGCGGCGATGACGTACGACGCGGTGCAGGTCGTGGCCGACGCCGCGCACCGGGCGGGCGGCATGGAGGGCGATCCGCTCGCCGAGGCGATCGCGCAGACGTCGGGGTTCGAGGGCGTGACGGGGACGATCACGTTCGGCGGCTCGCGCGACCCCAAGCGCACCGGTCTCGTGTCGCGCCTCGGCGCGGAGAAGGACACGATCCTCCGTCTGGTCACGCCCGCGCCGTGATCGTGCCGTGACGACGCCGCCGGCGGGCACCCCCGGGTTCATCGCGACGCAGCGCGCGCGCCTTCGGCACAGCCTGAAGGCGCGCATCGTGACCGTGTTCCTGACGCTCGCCGCGACGATCTCGGTGGTGACGGCCTTTGCCGTGTACGAGCAGGCGGCCAGCGCGCTCGGCGCCAACGTCACCGATCGCATCCGCGAGATCGCCGACCGGCGCGCGTCCGACGTGGACCGCTGGGTGCGGCAGCAGCGCGACCTGCTGGTGTACATCAGCATGGTGCCGAGCGTGGTGGACGATGCGACGCAACTGGCGGCGGCATCGACCGCCGCGCAGGGCGCGGTGCGCGCGCGGTTCGTGCAGCAGATGGGGGCTGTGATGCGGGCGGGACTCGCGGCGCGCGAGGTGCAGCTGCTCTCCGTGCCCGGCGGGAAGGTGGTCGCATCCACCGACTCGGTGCAGGACGGCACGTATCGCACGTCGGATCCCTTTTACATCGAGGGGCGGAAGGGACCGTTCGTGCAGAACATCTATCCGTCGCCCATCACGTCGCGCCCCATGTTCTCGATGGCGACACCGCTCCGTGACGCGCGCGGCGCGGTGGCCGGCGTGCTCGCCGCGCACCTGAACTTGCGGCAGATGGACAGTCTGCTCACGGAGGAGAGCCGCGACTTCACGGTGGAAGTGTACCTCGTGAATCGGTCGTCGGAGTTCGTGACGTCGGAGCGCTTCGGGCGCGCGGCCTACCGCCGCGGCGTGCGCAGCGAAGGCATCACGCGCGCGCTCGAGGGGCAGTCGGGGCTCGGCACGTACGTGAACTATGCGGGGCGCCGCGTGATCGGGGCGTACCGCTGGCTGCCGGAGCGCGAACTCGCCCTGCTCGTGGAGGTGCCCGAACAGGAGGCGTTCGCGCCGGCGCGCAAACTGCTGCTCGGCGTGCTCGTGGGCGGGTTGCTGGCGGGGGGCGTGTTCGCGATGCTGGTGTACCTCGTGACGGGGCGCGTGGCCGAGCCGATCGTCGTGACGGCGCGGGCGGCGCGGCGCATCGCGGCGGGTGATTTCAGCGTGCGCGCGCCGGTGACGACGCAGGACGAGGTGGGGCAGCTGGCGACGTCGTTCAACGAGATGTCGGACCGCCTGCACGGGATGTACGGCGACCTGCAGGGACAGGTGCAGGCCACGACGAGCGCGCTGGACGCGCTGCGCGAACAGCAGGCGCTCGTGCACGGGATCGTCGACAACTCGGCGACGCTCGTGATGGTGATGAGCCAGACCGGGCGCTGCATCCTCGTGAACCGCGAATTCGAACGGGTGTTCGATGTCCAGCGCGACGCGCTGCAGGGACGGCTGCTGCTCGACGCGATCCCCGGCGAGGCGGCGGTGTCGCTCATGGAGGCGACGGAGTCGGTCATCCAGCGCGGGGCGGTGGTGGAGCGGGAGTTCACGGCGCGCTCGGCGCGCGGTGACCGCACCTTCCTCGCGATCTGCTTTCCCATCCTCTCGCCGGCGGGTGCGCCGTCGGCCGTGGGGGTGATCGCCACCGATCTCACGGAGCGCAAGCGCACGGAGCAGGAGCAGCGCGAGTTCGAGAAGAACGTGCAGCACGCACAGAAGCTCGAGAGTCTGGGTGTGATGGCGGGCGGCATCGCGCACGATTTCAACAACATCCTCGGCGCGGTGATCGGCAACGCCGATCTCGCGCTCATCTCGCTCGACGATCCCGACGAGGTGAAACGCTCGCTCGAGCAGGTGCTCTCCGCGGCGCGGCGCGCGGCCGACCTCACGCGGCAGATGCTCGCCTACGCCGGGCGCGCGAGCTTCCGGCGCGAGGCCTCCGACGTGAACACGCTCGTGCGCGAGATCTCGGGGCTCGCCGCGATGTCGCTCTCGAAGTTGGCGCGGCTCGACCTGCAGCTCAGCGAGACCGTGCCCTGGGTGGTGGCCGATCCGGCGCAGTTGTCGCAGGTGGTGCTCAACCTGCTGACGAACGCCGGCGACGCCATCGGCCCGGCGGCGGGCGAAGTGACCGTGCGCACGCAGATCCTGAACGAGTTGCCGCGCGAACTGGCCGCGCACTGGATGGGGGAGGCGCCGCCGCCGGGGGCGTTCGTGGTGCTCACGGTGCAGGACACCGGCTGCGGGATGAGCGAGGAGACGCGGCGCCGGATCTTCGAACCGTTCTTCTCCACCAAGGAGATCGGACGCGGGCTCGGTCTTGCCGCGGTGCTGGGCATCGTGAAGGGGATCGGCGGCGCGCTCACGGTGCAGAGCGCGCCGGGGCAGGGGACGCGCTTCGACCTGGCGTTCGCCGCCGCGGCAGCGCCGTCCACCGCGCAACCGCCCGATGCGCTGCCCGCGCCCAAGCAGGGCAGCACGCGCCTGGTGCTGGTGGTGGACGACGAGCCGATGCTGCGGGCGCTCGCGCGCCGCGCCCTCCGCTCCGCGGGGTTCGAGGTGCTCGAGGCGCCCGACGGGCAGTCGGGCGTGCGGCTCTTCACCGACGCCGCGCCGCAGATCTGCGCGGTGGTGCTCGACCTGACGATGCCCGGGATGAGCGGCAACGAGGTGCTGCGGGTGATCCGCGGGCAGGACGCGACCGTGCCGGTGATCATCACGAGCGGCTACGCGCGCACGCATCTCGAGACGGCACTGCACACCGAGGACCACCTGCGGTACGTGCAGAAGCCCTACACCGTGAGCGAACTCGTTCGCGCGGTGGTGGAGATCGCGCGGGACCTCACGTGAGCGGCGGCCGCTAGTACCGCGGCCGCATCGCCCCCGCGCGCAGCGCCTGCAGGCGCTCCGGGCCCGCCGTGAAGAGCGAGTCGCTCCACTTGCCGCCGGAGAGGATGCCGCTGTAGATGCTCGCCTGTTCGTATTTGTTCACGCCGAGCCCCGCGAGGTACTGCAGGCGCAGGTTGCGGTCGCGGTTCACCTCGGCGTCGGCGAGCCAGGCATCCATCTGGTGCCCCTGCGCCGCATACGTGCTGAGCAGCTCGGTGCCGGAGAAGAACCCGATCTCGGCGAGCGACTGGCGCACCTGCGCGTACCGCGGGTCGGCCAGCTTGGCCTCGAGCGCGTCCACGTCGATGCGCAGCGGGTCGGGGGAGCCGAGCATCACGATGTCGTAGCCCTGGCCGTTGTTCGTGTTGCCGAACACGACGCCATTGGGGAACGCCTCGAGGAACGTGGCGATCTCGCTCTTCACGGCGGCCGTACCGCTCTCGTAGAGCTGCACGAACACCGTGACGACGCCGCCCTTGTTGAGGTGCTTCTTGGCTTCGTCGAAGAACTCCTTGGTGTACAGCGTGGCGGCGCCCTTCACCCACGGGTCGAACGGGTCGCTGGTGATGGCGTCGAACTTTTCCTTGGTGGTGAGCAGGTAGTGCCGCGCGTCGTCGATCTGCACGTGCACCTTGGGGTTGTCCACCACGTTGTAGTTGTGCGCGCCGAAGTACTTGCTGACGGTGGACGGCACGAGCGGCTCGATCTCGACGATCG
>CAIRBD010000318.1 GCA_903876745.1 uncultured Gemmatimonadota bacterium | reverse complement strand
GCGCGCCCGATGGCGGACGCCTGCCTCCGCACCGGCACGCACTATCTCGATATCACCGGTGAGATCTCGGTGTTCGAGGGGATGGCGGCGCGCTCCAAGGAAGCCGCGGCCGCCGGCGTCATGCTGCTTCCCGGCGCCGGATTCGATGTGGTGCCGAGCGACTGTCTTGCCGCGTTCCTCAAGGAGCAGCTCCCCTCGGCCACGCAGTTGACGCTTGCCTTCACGGGCGGCACGGGGCTCTCCCGCGGCACGGCCACGACGATGACCGAGAACATCGCCGAGGGCGGCGCGGTGCGCCGCGGCGGCAAGATCGTGCGTGTACCCGCAGCCTGGCGCACGCGCGACGTGGACTTCGGAGACAAGGTGCGCCATACGGTGTGCATCCCGTGGGGTGACGTGTCGACCGCCTGGTACAGCACGCGCATCCCGGATATCGAGGTGTACACGGCGACGGCACGGAGCGCGTCGCGTGCGATGAAGCTCACGCGGTACATCGGCTGGTTGTTGGCGACGGCGCCGGTGCAGCGCTGGCTCAAGGCGCGCATCGACGCCGGCGCGGCAGGCCCCTCCGATGCGCAGCGGCAGCGCGCAACGTCCCGACTGTGGGGCGAGGTACGCGACGGCGCCGGCCATCGTATTGCGGCGCGATTGCAGGCGCCGGACGGGTACACGCTCACGGCGAGAACGGCCGTCGCTGCGGCGATGAAGGTGCTGGGCGGCGCGGCGAAGGCCGGGTATCAGACGCCGTCCCTCGCCTTCGGTTCGGGATTCATCCTCGAGATCGAGGGATGCCGCCGCGACGTCGTCAGCGCCGGCGAGCCCGTCGCGTGAAGCCGCTCACCGTCGCGAAGATCGCGCTCGCAGTCACCGGCGTGGGGCTGTTCGCGTTCGGTATCCGGCTGGACAACGCCGCCATCCGTTGGGCGGGGACGGGACTCGTCGCGGTCGCGTGGTTGCTGCGTTTCGTGAAGGACACCGCCTCCGGCGAGTAGCGCGTCGACCATAGAGGAACGGCGGCCGGAGGCGGAGCTAGCCCTTCGTCCAGAGCACCAGCACGCCGCAGGTGTTGCGCCGTTGCGGGTACTCCGGCGGCACCTGCGCCGACCCCGCGTAGTACTCGATCGCCGCGAGCGTGTTCACCGGCACCGAGTTCACGTCGAAGAGCGCCTCGTTCGGCAACGCACTGAACACCGGCGTGCCGTCGAGATAGACCGTCGCGTAGCACTCGCGGTCGGGTGCACCGCGCCGGCGGTCGAACCGGTCGGGCGTGAACTTCCCGGTCCCGGACGCGAGCCGCCCGCCCGCGAGCCACGACTCGCTGCCGAACTGCGCGCGCACGAGATGTGTGCCGGGGAGCTGCCGCATCATGTCAGCGGTCGGACGGAACTCGGCCTTCGCCATCGCCTCCGGGCCGATGAAATGACCGAACCCGGCCGCGCGCCGCTGCTCGAATCCGAGAAGTTTGAGCTTCGAGGGATCCCGCGCCCTGATATCCACCTCGGGAAGCCTCGTCGCGACCGCCTGCAATCCGATCTCGGCGTCGAGCGTGTCGCTCGGGCCGAGCTCGATGTTCGTGCTCGCCAACGCGAAGCCAAGTCGGCGGATCGTCAGCACGTGCCGGCCGGCGGGGATGCGCGCGATCGTGAAGTGACCCGCACTGTCGGTGAGCGTCCTCAACGCCGATCCCCCAACCACCACTTCCGCTCCCGCGACGGCGACTGATGCGGCCGCGTCGCGCACGATGCCGAACAGCACGCCGGTCGGTTGGGCCGCCGCCGTGCGCACCGGGACCGCCGCGAGCAAGGCGGCGGCGGTCCACGGGATGCCAAAAGAACGCATCCAGCCTCCGGGGGGAGTTACCTCGTCCAGATCACCACGGCACCACAGGTACTGCCGCCGCGTTGGAACTGCGGCGGGATCGTCGCGTTGCCGCCGTACACCTCGATTCCACCGATCGTCTTGGGATCGAGCGAGTTGATGTCGAACAGGAGCTGGCCGGCGCGCCCGGTGAAGATCGGGTTGTTGTCGAGAAAGACCGCCGCATAGCAGGTGCCCGCAGGCGCCCCGCGGTTCTTGTCATATTGGTCGAGCTGGAACGCGCCGCCATCGCTCGACTGCTGCCCGCGGCCGCTGCCGGCCCATGCCGACGACGTGACGTTCGAGCGGAAGATGCGCGTCGAGGGGACGGTGGTGAGCACGTCGGCCATGGCGCGCCCTTCGGCCTTGTCGAGGTCTTCCGTGGTGAGAAAGTACCCCAGCCCCTGTTCCCGGCGCATTTCGAAATCGACGAGCCGGGGCGACGTGGACTTCCCCTTTACCTTCACCCGCGGCAGCGCCTGCACCGCGCGGCTCATGAGGAAGTCGGCCTCGAGCGCCACGCCGGGAGTGAACAGGAAGGCCTGCGTCGCCGGCTGAAACCCCAAGCGCCGCACCATCACGAGTTGCCGACCGCCGGGGATGTAGCTCAGCCTGAAGTCACCGTTCGAGTCACTCAGGACCGACAGGCGGAGCTGAGGGATCAGTATCTCCGCACCGCGGATCGGCAGCTCGGTCGAGTCGGTCAGCACCCGGCCGCTCAGGCTCGCCATCTTCGGTTGGGCCGCGACCGGCGACGCAACGCCGACCGCCAGAACGACGGCCAGCAGGCTGAAGAGGACGGAGGCGGTGCAACGACGTCGGGTCAAGTCGGACTCCACGGGACGGGCATACTCATACTATACCGCCCCGGCCCTGCGGCGTCACCGCCCAGTCAGGCCCCGGGGCCCAGCACGAAGCCATTCCGCACGTCGCGCGCTCCGGCGTGCACGCCCAGCCCGATGCTGAGTCCGAACACCATCGCCGTGCCGCCGCCCACGATGCCGCCGACGAGCGGGAGCAAGTGCACCAGTCCGATCACGGGCCAGGCGATGACCAGCGCGAGCACTCCCGCGATCACCGCTGCGATCGGCTTGAGCGCCGCTTCGACGTAGCGGAGCCGGTTGCGCACGAACCGCCGCGCGGCGCCATAACTGATCCAGGAGACCGCGAGCGACGCGGCCAAGGTGAGGATCCACATAATCCCTCCGGTTACCTGTCTCTACGCGCGGCGGGCCGCGGCGGTTTCACCTGTCGCCGGCGGCTCCGGCGGTGCAGGTTTCATCATGCATCCTCGACTCGAAGAGATCACGGGCTATCTCGCGGACGTTCGCGCCACCCTCGCGACCGAACTTGCTGACCGCACGGCGGAGCAGGTGCACCGCGACCCCGGCGCTGGTCGCTGGACGGCCGCGATGGTCGTCGAGCATCTCGGGAGGGTGGAGGGTTCCACCGCGAAGTTGCTCGAGAGTCTCTTCACCCGTGCCATCGAAGCGGGCCTGCCGATGGACGACCAGACGTCGTCGGTGATCCACTCGCTCGACCGCTGGAACGTGCCCAACCGGCGCAATCGCATCGAAGCGCCCGAACGGCTGATCCCCGCGGCGCGTCCCGACTTCGACAAAGCGTGGGCCTCGCTGCAGCAGGCGCGCACGCGCACGCTCGCGCTCGTGGCCAGCGTGGACGGCCGTGACCTCACCCGCGTGAGCTTCAAGCATCCGGTGCTCGACGAGTTCAACGGCTACGAGTGGATCCTCTTCATCGGCCAGCACGAAGCCAGGCACCTCGATCAGGTGCGCGAAGCGCTGCACGGGCGCTGAGGCCCCCGAACGGGAGCCCCCGCGCTCGGGCGCGGGGCCCCGACGTGGTATCTTTGTCGTATGGCCCGCCCCGAACTGCTTGCTCCCGCCGGATCCCTGGACGCCGTCCGCGCCGCTGTCGCGAACGGCGCTGACGCCGTGTACCTCGGTGTCGACAAGTTCAACGCGCGCGATGAGGGGGCCCAGCTCACACTCTCCGACCTCGAGCAGGCCTGCCTGATCGCGCACGAACGCGGCACGCGCGTGTACCTCACGCTGAACATCCTGGTGAAGCCGCTCGAACTCGAGGACGCGCTCGCGCACCTGGGCGAGTGCATCGACCGCGGCATCGACGCCGCCATCGTGCAGGACATCGGGCTCGTGCGGTTGATCCAGCAGGTGTATCCGGGATTTGAGATCCACGGCTCCACGCAGATGACCGTGCACGACGCCGCGGGCGCACGCGTCATGCAGAAGCTCGGCGTGGAGCGTGTCGTGCTCGCGCGGGAGAACACGCTCGACGATATCCGGGAGATCCGCGCCGCGACACAGGGGCTGGGGCTGGAATCGTTCGTGCACGGCGCGCTCTGTATCTCGTATTCCGGACAGTGCTTCATGTCCGGGATGATCTCCGAGCGCAGTGCGAATCGCGGCTCGTGCGCACAGTCCTGCCGAAAGGACTATGTGCTCGCCGACGTCGATTCGCAGACGGAACTCGACCGCGGCTATCTCATCTCGGCGAAGGATCTGGGGGCGTGGTCGCATCTCGCCGAGATCGCGGCGGCGGGCATCGGGTGCCTCAAAGTCGAGGGACGCAAGAAGAAGCCCGAGTACGTGGCGACGGTTACGCGGACCTACCGGGACTTCCTCGACCGCGTCGAGCGTGGCGTGTTCGAGGAGCCCGGCGAGGCCGAAACGCAGCCGCTGGTGCAGATCTTCAGTCGCGGCTTCACCGGCGGGATGTACGGCGGCCGCGCGGGTCGAGACTACATCACGCGCAACCAGCCGGACAACCATGGTCTCGAGTTGGGTGTCGTCGTCGCGAACGACCGGGGTGACGTCATCATCGACTCACGGCTCGCCATCGCGGTGGGAGACGGCCTAGGGTTCGAAGCGAGGGAAGGGGGCGCACCGGAGGACTCGCGCGGCTTCACCGTGAGCGCCGTGCGCACGATCTCGGAACGGAATGGCGTCGTGCGGCAGGCCATCACGGGG
>CAIRBD010000317.1 GCA_903876745.1 uncultured Gemmatimonadota bacterium | reverse complement strand
GGTGCTGGCCAAGGCGGCGACCCCCGGCAAGATGGTCTGCGCAGCCGTCCCGACGAACACGGCGCTCAGCGCGTGCGCCTCGGTGTCGGTGCAGTAGCACTTCCTTCCACGACAACGGGGCTCACATGATGCCGCGGATCCGGATGCTCGTCGTATGTGCGCTGGCCGTGGCTCGCGCGCCGCTCGCCGCGCAGGTGCCGGCGCCGGCGGCATCCCCGCCATCGCGCGCCGCGATCATCGCCGCGGCGCGCGACATCATCCAGTCGGCCACCTACGGCACGCTCGGAACCGTGGGGCTCGATGGACACCCGCAGGCGCGCATCGTCGATCCGTTCGCCCCCGACTCGGCCTTCACCATCTGGATCGCGACCAATCCGCGCACGCGGAAGGTGGCGGAGATCGCGCGTGAGCCGCGTGTCACCCTGCTCTACTTCAACGCGGCCGCCTTCGAGTACGTGACGGTCATCGGCCGCGCGGTGGCGGACACGTCGCGCCGCGAGAAGGCGGCGCACTGGAAGCCGTCGTGGAAGACGCTCTACGCCGACGAGAACCGCGGCGCCGACTACCAGCTGCTGCGCGTGACGCCCTCGCGTCTCGAGGTGGTGAGCGTGCGCCGGCAGATCGTGAACGACACCGTGACGTGGCGACCGGTGAGCGTGGCGCTCCCTGAGTGACGCGGCGGCGCGTCGGGTGAAACGCCACGCTTGACCCCGCCCGCGCCATCTCCGAACGTTGGCCGTATCCCCATCGGCCGAGACTATGATCCGCCTCCGCAGCATCCATCGCGCCGCCGCCCTTGGCGCGGCCGTCCTCCTCGCGAGCCCCGCCGCCGCCCAGAAGGCGCCGGCCACGCCGCTCCCGAATTTCGAACGGATGTTCGGATTCAAGCCCGGCGCCGACCGCACGCTGCCGAGCTGGAAGCAGGTCACCGAATACTTCACGGCGCTGAGCAAGGCGAGTCCGCGTGTGCAGCTGCGGTCGCTCGGCAAGACGGTGCTCGGCCGGCCCTTCCTCGTCGCGTTCATCGCCGACTCGAGCACGCTCGCGAACCTCGAGCGCTACCGCACCATCCAGCGCAAGCTGATGGACCCGCGCGTACGCACCGCGGGCGACGTGCGCGAGAAGCTCATCGAGGAGGGGAAGAACGTCATCCTCGTCACCTGCTCCATCCACTCCACTGAAGTGGGAGGCTGGAGCACGGCGCTCGTCCTCGCCGACCGCCTCGCGCGCGCGAGCGACGCCGAAGCGAAGCTGATCCTCGCCAACACGATCATCATGCTCGTGCCGAGCCAGAACCCCGACGGCGTGGACATCGTCGGCGACTGGTACCGCAGCACGCTCAACACCGCCGCCGAAGGCACGAACCCGCCCGAGTTGTACCACCATTACACCGGGCACGACAACAACCGCGACTGGTACGCCTTCACGCAGCCCGAGACGCGCTACACGGTGGACTCACTCTATACGCCGTGGGATCCCGAGATCGTGAACGACGTACACCAGCAGGGCGGCAACGCGGGGCGCATCTTCGTGCCGCCGTACATGGACCCGGTCGAACCCAACATCGACCCCATCCTCACGTCGAGCACCAACGCCCTCGGCCTGCAGATGACGTGGAGTCTCATCGCCGGCGGCAAGACGGGCGTCGCGAACAACGCGAGCTACGATCAGTGGAGCCCGGCGCGTCAGTATTCACTGGTGCACCGCGGCGCGCGCATCCTCACCGAGACGGCGAGCGCGCGGCTCGCGACCGCCGTGGACGTGCCGTTCGAGCGGCTCGGAACCGGGCGTGGCTACGACGCGCGCGAGGTGACGTGGAACTATCCCGTGCTTTGGCCCGGCGGCAAGTGGGGCTATCCCGACATCGTCGATTACCAGGTGTCGGCCTCGTGGGCGCTGTTCGTGCACGCGGCCCGCGACCGGCGCGCCTGGCTCGAGGCGTACGCCACGATGGGCGAGCGCGCACTCGGCGTGATGCCGCCCTGGGGCAAGGAAGCGTGGCCGAGCGCGTTCATCATCCCCAAGGGGCAGACGAGCACGACGTCGTTGCAGCGATTGGTGTGGACGCTGCAGCACGGCCAGGTGGAAGTGCGCGAGACCACCGCGCCCGTGACCACCGACGGCAAGACGTACCCGGCTGGCAGCTACGCCGTGCTCGTGAAGCAGCCCTTCGGCGGCTACGCCAAGTCGCTGCTCGAGCGGCAGAAGTACCCGAACTTGTTCGAGTATCCCGGCGGCCCGCCCAAGCGCCCGTACGACGTGACGGCGCACACGCTGCCGCTGCTGTTCGGCGTGGAGGTGGCCACGCTGATGGGCGCCGAGCCCGCCGCGACGAAGCCCGTGGCCGAAGTGAAGGAGCCCACGTTCACCGCACCGATGCTTTCGGGCGCCAGCTCGCGTCGCATCGGCATCTACAAGAGCTGGGCGGAGTCGATGGACGAAGGGTGGACGCGCTACGTGTTCGACACCTATCGGATCCCGTTCACGTCGCTGCACGACAAGGACGTGAAGGCCGGCAACCTCATCGAGAAGTACGACGCGATCATCCTTCCGGCACAGCAGGCCGGCTCGATGACGCGCGGCGTGGGCGCGGCGTACCCCGACTCGCTCAAGGGCGGGCTTGGTGAGCAGGGCGCCGCGGCACTCGCCGCGTTCGTCGAGGCCGGCGGCACGCTGCTCGCGTTCAATGAGGCGAGCGAATACGCCATCGACGTGATGAAGCTGCCGGTGAAGAACGCGCTCGCCGGCGTGCGGAACACGGAGTTCTACGCGCCGGGTTCGATCTTCGCCGTGGACGTGGACAAGGCGAACCCCATCGCGAAGACGTTCAACGCGCCGGTGCCGGGGGTGTGGTTCGAGAATGGTCCCGCGTTCGAGATCACCGACGCCAAGCAGGCGGTCGCGGTGGCGACGTATCCCGCGAGCGGCAATCCCCTGCTCTCCGGCTGGCTGCTCGGGCCGGCAAAGTTGAACGGCAAGGCGGCGCTCGTGGATGTCACCAAGGGCAAAGGGCACGTCGTGCTCTTTGGGTTCCGCCCGCAGTACCGAGGGCAGAGCGAGAGCACGCTGCCGTTGATCTGGGGTGCGATCCTGCGCAGCCAAGGAGCCGTGACGCCGTAACGAACAGCGAGGGGCCGCCGATCGGCGGCCCCTCGTGTCACATGCGTATCTGCTCCGGTGGGCGCTGCTCCCTACGGCACCGTCTTCGCCGGCGTCGCGGCCTTCAGCATCCGCAGCGCCTCTTCGATCGCCACCTTGAGTTCCTTGTCGAGCGCCTTGGCGTCGTCCGCGGGCGAGTTCTTCACCCACACGTCGGGCGGCACGCCGAAGTTCTCGAGGTCGAACCCATAGTTATTCGGCTTCGTGGGGTCCCAGCTCACGACGAGCGAGCCCGGCGTACGGATGGCACCGCCGTTGATCAGCGGATAACTGCCCGTGGCGATCACCTGCGCGGACGTCGGGTTGCCGACGATGCGGCCGAGTCCGAGTTGCCGGAAGCCCGCCGGCGTCACTTCGGCGTCGCTCACCGAGCGGTAGTTGATCATCATCACCTTGGGCCCGACGATGGCCTGCCGCGGCCGGCGTCCCCACGTGCGCGCGCCGGTGCGCTGGTTCCAGAACTGGTACGGCTGCCGCTCGAGGATGTCGAGCAGTTCCTGGTCGATGTTGCCGCCGCCGTTGTTCCGGATGTCGACGATGATCCCCTTCTTCTGCCAGAAGCGGTCGATCTCGTGCGTGAACCGGTCGAGCGACGGCTGGTCCATGGCGCGGATGTGCACGTACGCGATCTGGCCGTTCGTCGCCTTCTCCACCGAGTCGCGATTGTTCTCGACCCACTCTTCGTACTTGATGTTCGTGAGGTTGCCCACCGACGCGATGCGGTACGTCTTCGCGTTCGCGCCGTCGGCGGTCTTCGCGACCTTCACCGGGATGTACTCGTTCTCGGTGGTGCTGAGGAGCTTCCAGTAGTCGTCGCCACCCTTCACGTCCTGGCCGTCGATCGCGAGCACGTAGTCGCCCGCCTTGATGTCGATCCAGTCCTTGTCGGCGGGCCCATCACGATACACGTGGCTCACCCGGTACTTGCCACCGCTCGGCTCCACCTCGAAGCCGAGGAACTTCGTCGTGTACGTCGGCTCGACCGGAATGGACGCGGGGCCCGAAACGCCGGTGTGCGACGAACTCAGCTCGCCGATGGCGGCGTTGGCGATGTCGTACACGTCCTCGTTGGTGCCGGCGTACTTGAGCAGCGGCTGATACTTGGCCTTGATCGCGCCCCAGTCCTTGCCGTGCATCTTCGGGTCGTAGTACCGGTACTTCATCACGCGATACGATTCGTCGAAGATCTGTTGCCACTCCTTGCGGCGATCGACCTTCACGTTGAAGCTGAAGGCGACTTCTTCGCCCGCGCCGGCGGTCGCACCCGCCTTGCCGGAGGCGCCCGCGCGGCCACCGGCCGCCGCTCCACCGCCGGCGGCTCCACCGATCGTGTAGCGCTCCACGGGGAACCCGACTTCCGGCACACTGCCGCGACCGCCACGACCGCCTCCGCCGGCGCTGGCCTGCCCGCGGAAGAACACGGTGCGTCGGTCCGCCGTGGGCTGCATCCCCGCGAAGGTGCCCGACGCCACGCGGCGCCGGTCACGGCCATCGATGCCGACCGAATACAGGCCGTTCGCCGCGTTGTCGGCCGGCGCCGCGCCGCCGCGCCCCTGACCGCCGCCGCGCGCGCCGCCACCACCCACCGCGAAATACACGGTGCGGCCGTCGCGCGAGAGAAAGAACTGGCCCACGCCCGTGCCGCCGCTCGTGAGCGCGATGGCGCGACGCTCGATGTCGGTAGTGTCGGGATGGATGTTGAGGTCGGCGATCGTCGCGTCATCGGCAGCAGCACCGCCGGCAGCACCGCCCGCAGCACCGCCGGCGGCACCGCCGCGTCCGCCACGCCCAGCCGCCGCGGTGGCCGCACGCCGCGCGCGCTCGCGCACGAGCGGATCGTTGGGATCCTCGACCACCTTCGAGAGCGACACCGCGTACAGCTGGTTCGTCGTGCCGTCGCGATTCGAGCTGAACACCACCGTCTTGCCGTCGGGCGTGAGCGCGGCGCCGCGCTCGGTCCACGGGCTTTTCGTGATATTGAACTCCTTCTTGTTCCGCAGGTCGAACAGGAACACGTCGGCGTTCTGCTCGTCGTCACTCTTGCTGTACAGCAGCCAGTTGCCGTCGGCCGAGTATTGGTCGATGGTGAATCCGCCGGCCTCGTTGTGCGCGACCTGCCGCGCCGGGCCGCCCGCGACGTCCACCTCGAAGATGCGGTTGTCGGCCGTGTACGCCAGCTTCTGCGACGACGGCGCCCACGTCAGCCCGCTCTTCTCGGACGCGTGCTTCGAGAGCATCGTCTTCGCGCCGCTCGCGACGTCGAACATCCACACTTCCTGGTCGCCCGACTGGTCGGAGATGTACGCGAGCTTCTTGCCGTCGGGCGAATACGCCTCGTTGCGCTCGCGCCACGGTGAGTTCGTCACCTGCGTGCGTTCGCCGATGCCCGGCTCGGTGGGCACGATCCAGATGTCGCCGTGGTAGTCGACGGCCATGTAGTCGCCGACCGGCGCCACGCTGAACCCCTCAGCGCGGTTCTGCGCCGTGAGGATCGACACGTCGCTCTCCTTGGGGTCGAACGCCATCGCGATCGTCAGTTTCTTCGGCTTGCCACTCGGCACGTCGATGGTCCAGAGGTCGAAATCGTTCTGGTAGACGATCTTCTTGCCGTCGGGCGAGATGGAGGGGAAGAACACGCCCCCCTCGCTGTGATGCGTCACCTGCTGCGCCGTGCCCCCCTTGGGCGCGATGCGCCACAGGTTGTACGGGCCGTCGCGCTCGGTGGCGAAGTAGATCATCCCGTCGGCGCCCCACATCGGGAACACGGTGTTCGCCATCGTCTTGAACTGCTTCATGTCGGTGTTCGTGATCTCGCTGATGTCGCCACTCTTCACGTTCAGCACCGAGATCACGGCCGCGGCGTTGCCGCGGTATTCCTTGCGCCACGCCGAGGGGAGGTTGCGGTTGAAGGCGATCATCGCGCCGTCCTGGCTGATCATCCCGGCGCGAGCGATGCCCATGCCGAGCGGCGTCGCGACGCTGCCGTCGAGCGGCTGCACGTAGAGCGGCGAGCCCCACGCGTTGGCGCCGCGCTGCGCGGACATCACGATCCCCTTCCCGTCCGGCGTCCAGTACAGTGCTTCGTCGTTGCCGGAGTGCCAGGTGAGCTGCCGCGGCTCGCCACCGCTCGACGGCACGACGAAGACGTCGTTGTTGCCGTTGCGGTTCGACGTGAACGCGAGCCACTTGCCGTCGGGCGAGAACCGAGGCGAGAAATCGCGCGCCACGTGGTTCGTGATGCGGCGCGGATTCGTGCCGTCGGGGTCCACCACCCAGATGTCGTCCTGGTAGGTGAAGGCGACGCGGCCGTCGTTCGCGATGCCCGCGAGACGGCCGAAGCGGATCGGCTCGGCGCCCTGCGCGGCGGCGGCACGGGTCGGTGAGACGGCGGCCGCGAGGAACAGTGCGGCGCAGGCGAACGCGAGGCGCGGACGGGCGAGAACAGTCATGCGGATCTCCGGCGAAGGCTCACCGAACATACGGATACGCCGCGCCGTTCGCTCAGGCTTGTCCTTGACTTCCAGGTTACCCGCTCTCAGTTAGTAACGGTCCGCCGCGCAAGACCTTCCCACCGGAGCCCCCGTGAACACCCGCCGCCAATTCCTCATCACCGCTCCTCTGGGTCTGCTCGGCGCCGTCAGCGCATGCCGCGGCGGCGATCAAGCCTCCGCCGCGGCGTCGGCACCAGGCACCGCGACGCCCGGCGCACCGCCCACCTTCGGCACGCTCCCGGTCGCCGGCCCCGAGG
Source organism: uncultured Gemmatimonadota bacterium (assembly GCA_903876745.1). Classification (GTDB taxonomy): domain Bacteria; phylum Gemmatimonadota; class Gemmatimonadetes; order Gemmatimonadales; family Gemmatimonadaceae; genus Fen-1231. Next base: position 704 of record CAIRBD010000317.1, on the reverse strand, counting down.
TATCGGTCGCAACATTCGCCGAAGCCGAGAAACTCGCGCAAATCACGATGACCGCCGCCGAGCGCGAGCAGGCCGCCGCGAGTTGGCGCACGTCGATGGCGGCGATGCTCGAACGGCGCACCGGCCCGCGCAAAGTCACGCTCGACGATTCGGTGGCGCCCGCCACGCGGTGGAATCCCGCGAGCATCGGCGCAACACCCGGCCCCGAGCGCGACCGCTTCGTGCGCACGAACACCGACCCCGGACCGTTGCCGAGCAGCGATGCCGCGATCGCCTTCGCGCCGGTCACGCGCCTCTCGCGCTGGATCGAGACGAAGAAGCTCACGTCGGTGCGCCTCACGAACATCTACCTCGAGCGCCTGCAACGCCTCGACCCAAGACTCCGCTGCGTCATCACGCTCACCAAGGACTTCGCGCTCGCCCAGGCGAAGAAGGCCGACGCCGAGATCGCGGCGGGCAAGTATCGCGGCCCGCTGCACGGCATCCCGTACGGCGTGAAGGACCTGCTCGACACGGCCGGCATCGCCACGACCTACGGCGCGGAGCCGTTCAAGAACCGCGTACCGGCTTCGAACTCAGCGGTCGTGCAACGGCTGAACGACGCCGGCTCCTGGAGGAGCTACGACTGATCCGACGCACCCAGACACCGGTGGAGGCTGCCATCCCCGCATGAGCCCATGAACGGCATCACCTCGTCGAGCCAG
>CAIRBD010000316.1 GCA_903876745.1 uncultured Gemmatimonadota bacterium | reverse complement strand
TCAGCGTGCTCAGCAGCAGCGCGGCGCCGAAGCTCCACACGTTCACGTGCATCACGCCGGGAAAGAGCCGTTTGCCGGCCAGCACCAGCAGCAGGAGACTGAGCACGGTGAACCCGAGCTTCACCGCGACGTGCGCGCCAAGGATGGTCACCGGCGAGAGCGGCGTGGCCCGCAGCCGCTTGAGGATGCCGCCCTCGCGATAGATGGAGATGATCGCGACCAGCGACTGCACGCCGCCGATGGCGATGAAAAGCGAGGCGAGGATGGCCACGTTGAACGGCGGCTCATCCATCACCGCGGAGTCGGGTCGGCCAGCACCCATCATCCGCCCGAGCGCGATGAACAGGATCGCCGGCATCGCGACCGTGCCGACGACGCCCATCGGTTCGCGCACGAAGACCTTCGTCTCCACCCAGCTGAGTTTCCAGAAGCCGCGCAGCATCGCTCAGTCCCTCAACCCGTGGCCGGTGAGCTTGAGGAATACGTCCTCGAGCGTGGGGATCTCCGTGCGGAATCCGCTCACGCGGAACCCGTCGCCGGCGATGCAATGGATGACGTCGGTGACGAAATCGTCCCCCTCACCGCTGATCGTATGCGTGGAGCCCTGGCTCACGACCGCCTGCGCCGTGGGGAGGCGGCGCATCCGCTCGGCGACGCCGTCGCTCTCGCTGGTGAACACCACGCGCACCACGGGACAATTCGCGCGCACCAGCTCGGCCGGCGTGCCGAGCGCGATGAGGCGTCCGTGCTCGATGATGGCGACGCGATCGCAGAGCCGCTCGGCCTCCTCCATCAGGTGGGTGGTGAGGAACACTGTGGCGCCGCGGCGACGGATGTCGGTCACCAGTTCCCAGATGGCGCGCCGCGCCTGCGGGTCGAGGCCGGTGGTCAGCTCGTCGAGGAAGACCAGGGTGGGCTCGTGGATGAGCGCGAGCGCGATGAAGAGGCGCTGCTTCTGCCCGCCCGAGAGGTTCATGAACCGCGTGTCGCGCTTGCCCTCGAGGCCGAGCCGGGCGAGGAGGGCGTCGCCGTCCACCGTGTGCTTGTACAGGGAGGCCCACAGATCGACGGCCTCCCAGACCTTGATGCGCTTCTGGAGGTGCGCCTCCTGGTGCTGCACGCCGATCCGCTGCCGCAGAGCGTCCGCGTCGCGTTGCGGGTCGAGACCGAGCACCGAGATCACGCCGCCGTCGGCGGCACGCGAGCCCTGGGCGCACTCCATCGTGGTGGTCTTCCCGGCCCCGTTGGGGCCGATGAGACCGAAGATCTCGCCCTCGCGCACCTCGAGCGAGACGTCGTCCACGGCGATGGTGGCGCCGTAGGTCTTTCGGAGGTGGGCGATGGAGATGACGGCCGGGGGCATCCGGGAAGATTAGGGACGGGGCGCGCGGAGCGGCAGACCGTGGTACGCCGCGCTACTTTTCTGCGCGTGTTCGGCGAAGCGCTCCCCCTGAACTCCGAGGCGTGATGGCGCAGCGGGTCCTCCGCATCCACCCCAGCGACACGGTACTCGTGGCGCTCACCGACCTCGCGGCCGGCGAGGTCGTCGTGGACGGCACCGACTCGGTTCGCGTGGTGACGCCCGTGCCGACGAAGCACAAACTCGTCGTGCACGACCTGCGCGCGGGCGACCCCGTGGTGATGTACGGCGTGCTCGTGGGCCGCGCCACGCAGCCCATCGCGCGCGGCGCGGCGCTGACCACGGCGAACGTGCGGCACGACGCCTCGGCCATCGACCTCACGGCGCCCGTGGCCCGCCCCTGGCAGGCGCCCCACACGGCGCGGTTTGTCGAACGAACGTTCGATGGGTACTATCGCGCCGACGGCCGCGTGGGGACGCGCAATCTGTGGCTCGTGCTGCCCCTGGTGTTCTGCGAGAACCGCAACGTGCGCGCCATGCAGGAGGCGTTCGAGCGCGAACTGGGGTTCGGCGCGCCTGAGGTGCACCGGCTCGCCGTGCGCGAACTCGCAAGGCGCCATCAGGCGGGAGAACCGCTCGACGCGCCGCTCCCCGCGTTCGCGTCGCGCGACGACGCCGTGCGCCGTCCCTTTTCGAACATCGACGGCATCCGCTTCCTGACGCACGAGGGCGGCTGCGGCGGCACGCGCGACGACACCCGCGCGCTCTGCGGCCTGCTCGCGGGCTACCTCGTGCATCCCAACGTCGCCGGCGCCACGGTGCTCTCGCTCGGTTGCCAGCACGCACAGGTGGAGATCCTGCGCGAGGAGATCGCGCGGCGCGACCCCGCGTTCGCCAAGCCGCTGTTCGCGTTCGAACAGCAGCGCATGGGCACGGAGGATGCGCTGATGCAGGCCGCCATCCGCGACACGTTCG
>CAIRBD010000315.1 GCA_903876745.1 uncultured Gemmatimonadota bacterium | reverse complement strand
TGAGTCCGCACGATGGCGAGTGCGGTTGCGTCCGGCACCGTGCCCTGTGCCACACGCGGTGAACCTCCCCCTCTGCCCCCGACCGCCGCGAGCGCCGGCTTGAGTACTGCGCCGGCGTTCACGCCGCTGTCCTCGCTCGCGGCGAACACCAACGCGGGCGGCGAACCCGCCGCGCCGAAGTACACCGTGCGCGACTCCAGCGATGCGGCCTGTGCACGCAGGCGGAGAGCATCCATCGTCTCGGCCTGCTCGGCGATGCGCACGATGCCGTCCGCGCCAGGCGCCGTGGCGGCGCGAAGTTCACGCACCTGAAACACCGCGAGTTGCTCGGCGAGCTTCTTCCTCTCGGAATCTGCGGTGCGCTCGGATTCCAAACGCGCGGCGACGAGTGCCGGGAGTTCATCGATGCCGGCGGTGAGCTGCGCGGCCATCCCCTGCAGTGCGGCGAAATCAGCGCGCGCACGGTCGAGCGCGCGCCAGCCGCAGATGAATTCCACGCGCACGCCCTTCTTGTACTTCTCCACCTTCCGGATGACCACGGGACCGATCTCTCCCGTGCCACGCACGTGCGTGCCGCCGCAGGCGCTGCGGTCGACGCCCTCGATGCCCACGATGCGCAACGCGCCGTCGCGATCGCTCGGCTTGCGGAGGCCCTGCGCGGTGCGCGCGTCCTCGAACGTCACCGCCACGGGACGGTTCTCGAACACGACCTCGTTCGCGCGCCGCTCGGCCTTCTGCACCGACTGGGCGCCGAGCATGTCGGCATCGAGGTCGAGCGTGGCGGTCGCATCGCCGAAGTGCACGCTCACGGTGGCGTGACCGAACAGGTCGGCGAAGACGGCCGAGAGCAGGTGCTGGCCCGTGTGCTGCTGCATGTGGTCGTGCCGGCGGCGCCAGTCGATGCGACACTTCACGGTGTCGCCCACGGCGAACGAGGGAGCCGCCGTGAGCACGTGCGCGATCCGATCATCTTCGTCGATCACGTCCGCCACGCGCGAGCCGCCGATCTCCCCCACATCGAACGGCTGGCCGCCACTCGTGGGATAGAACGCGGTGCGGTCGAGGTACACCTTCGCCCCTTCGATCATTGCTACCTGCGCGTTGAACTCGCGCAGGTAGGCGTCGGTGTAGTAGAGCCGGTCCGTGGCCGTCATCGGGTGACCGCGTTCACATCACCTTCTTGCGCGCAGGCCGCTTGAACTCGGCGTCGCGGTTCCACGTGGGCCAGTTGGGATCGGTGGCGAGCTGGCGGGCGAAGTTCAGCACGACATTCGAGAGCTGCACCGCGCCCGAGAGATCGAAATCCGGCTTGTACTCATCGCTCGGCTGGTGATAGCGATGGTCGGTGTAGTCCTCGCCCTGCTGTACGCCCCACCCCTTGGGCTTGCCGACGAACTCGTTGCCGGCGCCGATGCTCACCGACGGCACGCCCGCCTTGGCAAAGGCGAAGTGGTCGCTGCGGTAGAACGACCCGCGCTCCGGGAACGCCTCGGGGGTGATGCGCATCCCCCTGGGTTTGATCGTGGCGGCGAGTGACGGACCCAGTGAACTCTTGGTGTCGCCCAGCACGTTGAGGTCGCGCGTGCGGCCGAGCACGTTGCCGCCGTCCATGTTGAGGTTGGCGACGATCTCCTCGTTGGGCACCACCGGATTCTCGGCGAGGTAGAGCGAGCCGAGCAGCATGCTCTCCTCGGCGGTGACGAAGGCGAAGACGATGGAGCGTTTCTGTTTGGGACTCTGCGCCGTCAGGCGCGCGACGGCGAGCAGATCGGCGGTGCCGCTCGCGTTGTCCTCGGCGCCGTTATAGATGGAGTCGCCGTTCACCACGGGGCCGATGCCCAGGTGGTCCCAGTGCGCGCTCATCATCACGTACTCGTTCTTGAGCTTCGCATCCTTGCCGCGCACGATGCCGATGACGTTCGCGCTCTGCAGGTGCTGCACGGTGTTCGTGAAGGACACGTCGAGCGTGATGCCGGTGGGTACGGGGGTGAAGTCACGCGATTCGGCGCGTTTGCGCAGCACGTCGAGGTCGAGCCCGGCCTGCTTGAGCATCGCCGCGGCGGCGGTATCGGTGATCCAGCCGCGGAACCCGAGCGGCTTGGGGAGCTTGGGATCGCGCGGGAGCATGCGCTGTTCCTTGGCCCACGAGCCGACGACGGTGTGCCACGGATAGCCGGCGCGTTCGGTGGTGTGCACGATGAGCGCACCGACGGCGCCCTGGCGTTCGGCTTCCTCGAACTTGTACGGCCAGCGGCCGTAGTAGGTCATCGCACGGCCGCCGAACAGGTTCGGCTCGTTGGCCGGCGCGGGCGGATCGTTGACGAGGACGAGGATGATCTTCCCCTTCACATCCACGTTCTTGAAGTCGTTCCATCTGTATTCGGGCGCCGTGGCGCCGTAGCCCGCGAACACGATCTCGGCCTTCGCGCTGCTCGCGTCGACGGCGGAGCCGGCCCAGATGACGACGTCGTCGGGATAGCGGAAGTTCACAGTCGCCTTGCCGCTCGCCGTGGCCTTCATGGTGCCGGGCTTGGAGCCGACCACGTCGATGGGCACCTTCTGGATGAAGGAACCGTTCACGGCGGGCTCAAGACCGAACGAGAGGAGTTGGCTCTCGAGGTAGGCCGTCGTGAGTTTGTCGGCGCGGGTGGCGGGGGCGCGGCCTTCGAGGAGGTCGCTGCTCAGGAAACGGAGGTAGCCGTCGATTTCTTTGGCTGAAATCGGAGCTTGAGCGCCAAGGACGGCGGGGAGGAGGAGCAGCAGACGTCTTTTTGGCATTCTGGATAGTTAGGGGGAGGGGGAGGGAAAGGGGGAGGGGGAGGGTTTTCCGGCAGGGGACAG
>CAIRBD010000314.1 GCA_903876745.1 uncultured Gemmatimonadota bacterium | reverse complement strand
AGGCGCGCGTCGCGGCGCAGGGTGGCGTGATCAGCGACGTGCCGCCCAACGAGACGTGGTCCGGCTACCCGGCGCGTCCGCACCGCGAGGCGCTGCGCGCAACGGCCGCGCTCCTCAAGCTGCCGGCCCTGATGCGGCGGCTCGAGCGGCTGCTCGACACGGACGGCGCGTGAGCGCTCGCCAGACGATCCGCGCGGCGACGACGCTGTCGGGGGTGGGACTGCACCTCGGGCGGGAATGCCGCCTGACTTTCGTTCCGGCGGCGCCGGAGTCGGGGATCCGGTTCCGCCGCGTCGATCTCGAGGGCGCTCCGGAGACGCAGGCGCTCGCGGCGCACGCGATCGAGAGCGAGCGGCGCACGCAGCTTGGTGACGGCGTGGGCGGATTGCACACCGTGGAACACGTGCTCGCCGCGATCGCCGGCCTCGAGATCGACGACATCCTGATCGAGATGGACGCGGCGGAGCCGCCGATCCTCGACGGGTCCGCGCAGCCGTTCTTCGCCGCACTGCAGGAGGCGGGGGTCGTCGCGCACGGCGGCCGGGTGCGTGAACTCCGCATCAAGGAATCCCTGCGCGTCGTGGACGGCGAGTCGGTGTACGTGGTGTACCCGTCGGACACGCTCGACCTCGAGGTGGTGATCGACTTCGCGCACCCGATGATCGGCGAGCAGCGCGGGCGCTGGACGGTGACGCCGGCGTCGTTCGGCGCGGAACTGGCCGGGGCGCGCACGTTCGGGTTCCTGCGGGAAGTGGAGTCGCTGCGCGCCCGGGGGTTGATCCAGGGCGCGTCGATGGACAACGCCGTGGTGCTCGACGAGACGGGGGTCGTCGGCACGACGGTGCGCTGGCCGGACGAGTTCGTGCGGCACAAGGCGCTGGATTGCGTGGGCGACCTGGCGTTGGCGGGCAAGCGCGTGAAGGCGCGTATCGTCGCCACCAAACCCAGTCACCGCGGCACCGTGACGCTCGTGCGCGAACTGCTCGCGCACGCACACCGGGAGGGGCAAGTGCTCGGCATCGAAGAGATCATGAAGGTTCTCCCCCACCGCTATCCGTTCCTGCTCGTGGACCGGATCCTCGAGATCGAGGAGAACAAGCGGATCGTGGGGATCAAGAACGTCACGGTGAATGAGCCGTTCTTCCAGGGGCACTTCCCGGGGCATCCGGTGATGCCCGGGGTGCTCATCGTGGAAGCGATGGCGCAGGTGGGCGGCATGCTGCTGATGGGGACGGTGGACGATCCCGACAGCAAGGTGGTGTACTTCATGTCGCTCGACAACGTGAAGTTCCGGAAGCCCGTGCGTCCCGGCGACCAGATCCGGTTCGAGGTCGACATGCTGCAGGTGCGCGGGAAGGTCTGCCGCATCCGCGGCGTGGCGAAGGTGGACGGCGTCGTGGTCTGCGAGGGCGAGATGGCCGCCATGGTGCGCGACCGATGACGCCGCGCATCCATCCGACGGCGATCGTCGACGCGTCGGCGCGGCTCGCCGACGACGCGGTCATCGGCCCGT
>CAIRBD010000313.1 GCA_903876745.1 uncultured Gemmatimonadota bacterium | reverse complement strand
TCGCCGCTGGCGATCATCGCGTCGAACAGCACCCCTTCTTCCTTGCGGTGATGGGTGCCGTCCGCGTACCCCGCGATGAACTCCGTCGCATCGGTGAAGAAACCCGGCCGCACCGTCCGACCGCGGTCGAGATGGCTCGCCGCGATCTCGAGCGCGTCGAGCACGCGCTCGATCAGACGGTGTTCCTGCATCAGGATCTCGACAGCTCGCATCGGTGCGTTCTCAGGAAGGAAGTGGAGTGACCAACGTGGCGAATTCAGACGGCAGACCGAACGCCGCGCGCGCGACGGCGCGCCCGCACAGCGCGCCCATGGCGTTCCCCGTGCCGCTGTACCCGCCGATCGCCCAGACGCGGGGCCGCACCTCGGCGAGCACGGGAAGGCCGGAGTCGGTGTACGACACGTTCGCGGCCCATCGGTGTGTGATCGGTGCGTGCACGCCGAGCCGTTCTCGCAGCACCTGTTCGAGATGCGCCTGCACGCGCGCCGTCGGCTCACGGTCGTGCGTCCATTCCTCGTCCATCGCGACGTCGCGCCCGCCCCCCAGCGCGATGGCGCCGTCGGGCAGCTGCTGCCAGTAGTCGAAGCCCCAGCGCGTGGACATCGGACAGGGGATCGAGACGTCGCTCGCCGGGGCGGTCGCGAGCATCTGCAGGCGTGCCGTGCGCACGGCGCCCAGCAGTTCGGGGAGCAGCGCTTCGAGCCGCCCGTCGACGGCGCAGATCACGCGATCGCAGTGGATCATTCCGTCCGTCGTGCTCACCACGCCGGCGTCCACGCGAAGCGCGGCCGACCGGCCGAAGAGCACGGCGCCGTTCGCCTGGACACGCCGAGCCAGCGCCCGGCATCGCCGCAGAGGGTTGAACGCAGCGTCGCCGGGGAAGAACAGCCCGTGGCCGAACGGCCCATCGTAGGGCTCCACGGGGAGGCCGTCGGCCCGCATCGCGTCGTACTGCCGCGTGCAGTCGCCGTCCTCCTCGTCCGACGCCGAGAGGCGCACCGAGCCGGGATACCGCACGCAGCCGGGCGCCTGCGCGTCGATGCGCGTGATCTCCTCGAGCGTGAGCTCGTGCAGGCGCACGGCGCGCGCGCGGCCGAGCAGGCGGACGGCGTCGTGGTGATAGTCGGCGGTGCCGGGGAGGAGCAGGCCACCGTTCCGCCCCGCGGCGCCCGACGCCACGTCGCCGGCGTCGATGCCGACCACCGAGTGCCCGAGGGCGAGCAGGTCGTCGATGCACGAGAGCCCGGAGCCGCCGAGACCGACCACGCAGACGTCGGCCGTGACGAGGCCGTGCAATGGCGCAAGCGCCTGCCACGTGCCATCGTCCCAGAGCGGAGTGTTCGCGTTCACGCGCCGAACTTACGGAGCGGAACACGCCCGCGCCACGCGCACACCTTCACGACAACGGACGTTAACGGTTCACCGTTAACGGTTAACCGTCTACCGTCAACGACCGTCTACGAACCAGGCCAAACCGATGCGCCTACACCGTTGCCTTGCGCTCGCCCTCCTCGCCTCCCCCCTCGCCGCCCAGGGCCGCGCCGGCGACTACACCGCGAAGAACTTCCGCTTCGCCAGCGGTGAGACGCTCCCTGAAGCGCGCATCCACTACACCACGCTCGGCACGCCGCGACGTGACGACAAGGGCGTCGTGCGCAATGCCGTCATGGTGCTCCACGGCACCGGCGGCACGGGACGCGCCTTCCTCTCGCGCAACTTCGCCGGTGAACTGTTCGGGCCGGGGCAGCTCCTCGACACCGCG
>CAIRBD010000312.1 GCA_903876745.1 uncultured Gemmatimonadota bacterium | reverse complement strand
CGCGCCGCCCGCCGCGGCCCTCGCGACGATCCGGCACGAGGGTGATGCCCTCGTCGCCGTCGTGTCGGGCGATTGGAACCTCGAGCAACCCACGCCGCGCTTCGCGCCGTTGATCGAGACGGCGCTTTTCAGTGGGGCGTCCGGAGCCCCGGGCACGCCCGCGCCGCGCGCCGTCAACATCGACGCCTCGGCGCTCGGCACGTGGGACAGCAGCATCCTGATCTTCCTGCGCCAGGGGCAGGAGTACTGCGAAGCCCACCGGCTCGAGTTCTCGACGGAGGGTGTGCCGGAGCGGCTCGCGAAACTGCTCGCGCTCGTGCGCGCGATGCCTGCGCGCATCGTCGAACACGAAGAACCGACCCTTTCTCCCGTCGCGCGGTTCGGGAACGCCGGCCTCGCCGTCTGGGATGACTCGCTGGTCGCCGTCACGTTCGCCGGCGAGGTGATGCAGCGCTTCACGCTGCTGCTGCGCGGTCGCGTGCGCATGCGCTGGCGCGAGTTCTGGGTCGTCGTGCAGTCGAACAGTTCCGGCGCGCTCCCCATCGTGACGCTCATCGCGCTGCTCGTCGGCGTGATCATCGCCTTTCTCGGTGTGGTGGTGCTCAAGCGCTTCGGGGCCGGCTACTACGTGTCGTATCTCGTCGGCTTCGGCATGCTGCGTGAGATGAGCGCGCTCATGACCGGCATCATCATGGCCGGCCGCACCGGCGCCGGGTTCGCCGCCGAGCTGGGCAGCATGAAGATCACCGAGGAGATCGACGCGCTCACGACGCTCGGCATCTCGCCCATCGACCATCTCGTGCTGCCGCGCGTGCTCGGCCTCTTCCTGATGATGCCGCTCCTCGCGATCTACGCCGATCTCGTGGGCATCGCCGGCGGCATGGGCGTGGCCGTGTGGATGCTCGACCTGACGCCCAAACAGTTCGTGAACGGGATGCTGACGGCGGTGCAGCTCTCCGATACGATGCTTGGCGTGTTCAAGGCGACGATCTACGGCGTGATCATCGGCATGGCGGGCACCATGAAAGGGCTGCGGACCGGATCCGACGCCGGTGCGGTCGGCCGCTCGGCCACCTCCGCCGTCGTCCTCGGCATCACACTCATCATCACGGCCAACGCCGTGATCGACTGGCTCGCGGCGCTGCTGCAGCTATGAAACACGCGCCGCTGGCCGCAGACGTCCCCGCTGAGGTCGCGCCGATCGATGTGCGCCACCTGACCATGCGGTACGGGCCCGTCGTCGTGATGCACGACCTCGACTTCGCTGTGCAGCGCGGCGAGGTGTTCGTGATCATGGGCGGCAGCGGCAGTGGAAAGAGCACGCTGCTCAAGCATCTGATAGGTCTCAAGGCGCCGGCCGAGGGAACGATCCTGATGGACGGCGAAGATTTCGGCGCGGCCGATGACGCGACGCGCAAGCGCGTCCTGCGGCGCATGGGCGTGCTCTATCAGAATGGCGCGCTCTGGAGCGGCCTGACGCTCGCGGAGAACGTGGCGCTGCCGCTCACGGAGTTCACGAAGCTGGGCACCGACGCCATCGGCGACGTGGTGCAGCTCAAGCTCGAACTGGTGGGGCTGCGCGGATTCGCCGACTTCTACCCGGCCGCGATCAGTGGCGGGATGCGCAAACGCGCGGCGCTCGCCCGGGCGATCGCGCTCGATCCGGAGCTGCTGTTCTTCGACGAACCGTCGTCGGGTCTCGACCCCGTCAGCGCGAGCCGTCTCGACGACCTCATCCTCGAGATCAAGGCGAGCTTCGGCACGACGATCGTCGTCGTGAGCCACGATCTGGCCAGCATCTTCCGGATCGCCGACCGCGCGCTCTTCCTCGACATCGACCAGAAGACGATGACCGCACTCGGGAACCCCGCCGAGATGCGCGACCACCCGCCGAACGACGCGGTGCACCGATTCCTCACCCGCAGCAGCGAAGGCGTCACGTGAGCATGCGCGCGAATCCCACGGCCATCGGGTTGTTCCTGATCGGCGCGATCGTCATCAGCATCGCCGGCACCGCGATGCTCGCGGGCAACTCGTGGTTCCGGAACCGGACGACCTTCGTGAGCTATTTCCGCGAATCGGTGAACGGACTCGAGGAGGGAGCGCCCGTGAAGTTCCAGGGTGCGCCCGTCGGAAAAGTGACCCGCATGCTCATCCAGATCGACGAGAAGGGCAAGTCGTTCGAGGTCCCCGTGGAATACGAGATCAACATCAAGCTGCTCCGCACGGCGGCGGGCGGCTACGTCGACATGGAAGAGGCGGACGTGCTCCAGCGCCAGATCGCCGACGGACTGCGCGCACAGCTTCAGATGGAGAGTATCGTGACGGGGCAACTCTACGTCGAGCTCAGCTATCGCAAGGACGTGAAACCGCCGGTCCTCGAGCCGCGTGAGACCCTGTGGCCGGAGATCCCGACCACCCCGTCGCTCATGGCCGCGCTCGGCAGCGACGCGGGGAGCATCGTGGCCGACGTAGCCAAGATGCTCATCAAGATCAACGACATGCTCACGGCCATCGACATGCCGGCGATCAATACCGCGGTCCTCGGGTCGGCGCGGTCGGTGCGGCGCCTGGTCGATGCGCCGGAGCTGCGGGCGTCGATCAAGGAACTGCCGGCGATGACCGCACAGTTGACCCGCACCTTGGCGCGGGTCGACACGCTCGCGGCGACCGCCGGCGCCGCCATCGACCCGATGGCCGCCGACCTCAAGAGTGCGACGAAGGAGATGAACGCCACACTGCAGGCGCTGCACAAGACGATCGACGACACGCACGGTCTGCTCTCGACCGACTCGGGGATCGGATTCGGCGTGGAGTCGGCGCTGGTGAACCTCACCGACGCGACCAGCGCCCTGCGCAAGCTCCTGAATGCGCTCGAACAGAATCCCGACATGCTGCTGCGCGGCAAGAAACCGCCGAGGGAAAAATGATCGACACGAACATGCGTCGCGTCGCGAAGGCGCTCAGGGCAGTCGCTGTCTGCGTGCTCGCACCGCTGACGGGTTGCTTCTCGCTGTCGCGTCCCACGCCGCCCAGCGAGGAGTATGTGCTCGGAGCGGGCGCACGGCCGGCGCCCGTTGCACCGGGGCGGGATGCTGGAGTCGCCGCCGGCACGCCCGGCAGCGCTGCGGCCGGCATCACCGTCGGCCTGCGGCGCCTCGACCTGGCGCCGTACCTCGCGACGACGTCGATCGTGGTGCGGCGCGGGTCCCGGGTCGGCACGTCGGGATTCCACCGATGGGGCGAGGAACCGGGCGCCGGGATAATGCGCGCGGTTGCGCTATCGCTCGGCTCGGCGCCCACGATCCTCGCCGTCGACATTGCGCCGTGGCCCGTGCAGATGCGGCACGACTACCTGGTGCAGCTGCACGTCTCGCACCTTGAAGGGGTGCAGGCCGAGGAGGGCACGGCGGCCACGGGCGACGTCCACGTGCGAGCGTCGTGGGAGATCATCCGGGCGCAGGACGGCATGCTCGTGGCGCGCGGCGAGACCGATCGACGGGAAACCGGGTGGCACGTCGGCGATTATCGTGGTCTCGTAGCCGGGATCGAAAAAGGATTGACGGGACTCGCCGGCGATGTGGCCGCTTGCCTCGTGCGACTGCCCGCGGCGACGCAGGCGCTCGATGCGGTGGCAGGCGGGACGCTCGTCGTCTGTGGCGTGCGCTGATAGCCGCGCGCCGCCGCCGGCGTTTACACGTCAGTGCCTCGATGACTCGTCCGCGCAGACGCTTGCCCGGAAATGTTGGCACGAGGACTCCCGGATGAGGTACGCAACCGCCTATCCTCCACAGGACCTTCACGCACTCCGTCCGCATGCCGACCATCCGCACCTTCGCCGCATGAAGCGCGCTCCCCATGACGGCGTTTACGCCCGCATCGGACTCTCCGACGTCCACGGCGTGGGCGTGCGCGCCATCCGCATCATCCCGGCCGGCACGCTGGTGTTTCAGGGCGAGAGCGAGCGCCTGGCGTGGGTGTCGCGCGCCCAAGTGCGGCGGATGCCCAAGGCCGTGCGCGCGCTCTACGAAGATTTCGGCATGGTCTCAGGTGACCAGCTCGGTGTGCCGCCGTCGCTGAACATGCTCTCGGTCGGCTGGTACGTGAACCACTCCGACGCCCCGAACGTCGAGGCGGGGGACGACGGTCGCTTCCGCGCGCTGCGCCGCATCCGAGTGGGCGAGGAGCTCACGGCAGACTACCGGACTTTCGTGGACGAGCCGCTCCCGTTCAAGCCAAAGGGAAAGCGCCGGCCGCGTTAGCAACACCCCGCCGCCGCCGCCGCCGCGGCCCTTGCGACTCAGTCGCCGAGCTGCTGGTACGGGATCTCGGGGTGCGCCGGGAGCCCCGCGGCGGCGATGATGCCGAGCAGCCCGGTGCGCTCGTGGAACTCGAGGCCGTCGCGATCGATGACGACGGTGTTCGGGTAGTGCGACGCCAGCCGGCGGAACTCCGCGTCGATCAGCCGGAAGCGCCGCACCATGTTCTCCGCCAACTCGTGCGGCCGGTTGCGCAGCTTGATGTGCTTCTCGATCGTCGCCGTGCTCGAGGTCAGCACGATCACGCGATCAGGCGTCCAGCGTTCTCCGATCTCCATCACCATGCGCAGGCGCGCGTGCGACTCCTCAGGATACTCCGCGAGGTGCGCCTCGAGCGTGATGCGCGCGCCCTCGAAGAAGATCACCCGGTCGGGGCGATCGTGATCGGCGGCGTCACGGTAGTTCGCGTCGTACAGCGCGGCAAAATAGGCCGTCACGCCGACGGCGTTGCGACCGTGCGCGATGTCCTCGAGCACGTCCGGATGCCAGACGCCCTTTTCCCCCTCGCCGTATGACCCGTTGTGGTACAGGTCGCCCAATTGTCGCACGAGGGTGCTCTTCCCGATGCCGGGTCCGCCCACGATGGCTACGCGCATCGGGCAAATGTAGCAGTGGGAGGCGTCCAGCGTATGTGGGCCGCAAGGCGGCGGCCGGGCCGGCTGTAATCCGTCTGTCAGGCGTGCCGGCTACGCTTCGTGGGTGCGTTCCCTTTTCGCCGCTAATCTATAGATGCCGTCGTCCATGTCGAAGTCCGCGTCGTTCGTGCAGGGCCTGCTGCTCCCGTTCGCTCGCTCGCTGGCGGCACTTGGCGTGGCCGCAAGCGCCGCACTGGCGCAGCAGGGCGCGTCCGCGCGCCCCGCGCCGCAGCGCGGGCCCGGCGAGATCCGGGGCCGAGTGGTCAGCAGCGCCACGCAGGCTCCGGTCAGCGGCGCGCGCATCGAGGCGGTCGGCGGCGACGGCGCCGATTCGGTGACTCGCGCGGTCGCGGCGCCCGACGGCAACTTCCGCGTGCGCGGGCTGCGCCCGGGTTCATACCGCGTTCGCATCTCCGTCATCGGCTTCGCGCCGCGCGAGCTGCCGAGCGTCGTCGTCGGCGCGGCGGCGCCCATCGTGGACGTCGGGACCATCGCGCTCACGCCGGCGGCCGTTGAGCTCAGTTCCGTCGTCGTGCGCGACAGAAGGTCCGACGTGGATCTCGCGCCCGACCGCAACGCCTACGTCGTGCACGACATGCCCAGCACGCGCGGCGGCACGGCGCTCGACGTGCTGCGCAACGTGCCGTCGGTGGACGTCGACATCGACCACATCGTGAGCCTCCGCGGCGACGCCGGCGTGATCGTGCAGATCAACGGACGCCCGAGCCCCATGAAGGCGGCGCAACTCGGCAACTTCCTGGCACAGATGCCGGCCGACGTCGTCGAGCGTGTGGAGGTGGTCTCGAATCCCTCTGCGCGCGAGGATGCGACCGGCGTCGCCGGCATCATCAACATCGTGCTGAAGCAGGAGGCCGACGCGGGGACGAGTGGCGGCGTCACGATCGGCGGCGTGACCACGGGCACCGAAAACCTCGGCGCGAACTTCGGCTACGATCGCGGCCCCCTGTCGCTGTACGGGAGTTACGGGCTCATCAACGACCGGCGCACGCGCTACGAGGGCATCGCGCGGGACAATCTCTACGTGGTACCCGCCACATACCTCCTGGAGTCCGGGCTTCGGACGCAGCAGCCACTGATGCACACCCTCACGGGGAGCGCCACGCGCTCGTTCGGCCGGCGCGACGAACTCTCCGCCGACGTGCTGTTCAGCACGCGCACCGAGCCGGAACAGTTCGACGTGCGCTACACGAACCTCGACGCGTTGCGACGCACCGCCAGTCTCACGAACCGCTACACCGACGGGATGAACTTCGAGAACAGCCTGGAAGCCGCGCTCGCGTACAAGCACGCCTTCGCCGAGAAGGGGCACAGACTGTCGGCGGAAGTCCGGTTCAATCAGGGACTCGAGGGAGGGCCCACGACGCTCACCACACACGCGCTTGCACTGGACGGTACGCCGGCCAGCATCACCGGGCGCGAGACCTCACTCGGCTACGCGCACCCGAGCGATGCCGACCTGAAGGTGGACTACGCGCGACCGCTCTCGAAGACCCTGCGCTTCGAGGCGGGCTACAAAGGCTCGCTCCAGCAGTTCCACACGACGCTCGACACCCGCGTCCTCAATCTCGCGAGTGGCGCGCTCGTCCCGGATTCGTCCCGCATCGGCAACGTCACGTTCGACCAGCGGGTGCACGCGGCCTACGGCATGCTGAGTGCCGCGCTCGGTCCCTTCACCGTGCAGGGCGGCGTACGCCTGGAGCATGCCTCCACCACGTTCCGGCTGCGCACCACCGGCGCGTCATACGACAACGCCTACGATCAGGCCTTCCCGAGCGGGCTCGTCATCTTCCACCTGGACGACGAGCGACAGGCGAAGCTGAGCTATTCGACGCGCATCCGCCGGCCCGACGACACCGACGTGCTCGATCCCACGCCGCACATCCTCGACCCGCTCAACATCAGCCGCGGCAACCCGTACCTCAAGCCGGAGGTCATCCGCGCCGTCGAACTCGGTCTGCAGCAGACGACCGGGGCGGTGACCGTGCAGGTCACGCCGTTCTTCCGCCGCACCTTCGACGCCGTGCGCTCGCTGCGCACCATCGACACGGCCGGCGTGTCGACGCGCTCGTACGCCAACATCTCCACGAGCGACGCCTCGGGCCTCGACCTCACCCTCGCCAAGAGCGGCGGCACGCTGAGCGGATTCCTGAGCGCGACCGCCTTCCGGCAGCTGAGCAACGCCTCGAACCTCGCGCAGGGGCTGTCCGTCAACACCTTCGGCTGGTCGGTGCGCACCAACGTGTCGTACCGCGTGTCGAAGGCGGTGGATGCGCAGGCGCTGCTTTCCTATCAGGCGCCGATGGACGTGGAGCAGGGGCGCAACGCGAGCCGGGCGCGCATCAGTTTTGCCGCGCGCCGGAAGTTCATGGACGATCAGCTGAGCGTGACGCTTCGCGTGCTCGACCCGTTCAGTACGTCGCGCGAGAGCTCGACGACCATCGACCCGCGGTTCTCGCAGGTCTCAGATCGGCAGCGCGTGATCCGCGGTCTCGGCATCAGCGTCAGCTGGACGTTCGGCAAGCCGGACAAGCGCGAGAAAGACGATCTGATCGGCGAACCGCCTGGGGCCTGAGCGGCGTCCCGTTCGAGCAGGCAGTGGCGCTCGGCGCTGACAGCAGGGCACACGACGCGTAACATTCGCACGGCCATGTCATCCACGGAAAGTCGCACGAGCCCCTCCCGCCGCGAAGTCCTCGTCTACGCCGCACTTGGCGGGGTGAGTTCGGCGTCGTACTTCATCATCTGCCACAGCGCGAGCGGCGCGACGCCCGTGCTCATGCCGGCCTGGGTGCCGTTCCTGCCCTCGCTCGCGATCCCATACCTGTTGCAGTTGGTGGTCAGCTTCTTTCTCGTCTTCCTGCTCGGCTCCAAGGCACTGCGGCGAGCCTGCATGTCGGCGTACTTCGCTTCGTACGCGGTGACCTGTCTGGTGTGGCTGAGTGTTCCCACCATCATGGTTCGTCCGCCGCTCCCAGAGGGGTGGTGGAACTGGCCCTATCGCACGATGGTCGGGCTCGACCTTCCGGTGAGCATCCTTCCCGCGGGGCACATCCTGATGCCGGTGATCGTCTGCTGGGCGTTCGCCCTCGAGCGTCCACGGTCGCTCTGGTGGCTCGTGCCGTGCGAACTGCTCGGCACCGTGGCGATCGTGACCACGTGGCAGCACCGCCCGGTGGACGTCGCCATCGGCGCCGTCAACGCGGTAGCGTTCGGTCTGCTGTTCGGGATGGGCGGGTGGCGCAAGCGCCGAGGCCGCGGTAGTTCACGCTGAACCCGTGTTGCGGCGTGCGAACGTCTTGTCGTGCGGCCGTCTGATCCCACACCGCCCTCAACTATCTGCGCGCGGTGATGTCTTCCGCCACGACGAGGGAGAAATCGGGTGCCGCGCCCGGCAGCCACATCGGCGAGACGGTCAGCAGCACCCGCACGACCGTGTCGTCCCGGCGCACGAACCGCTGCTCCATCGCGTACGCGGGCGGCTCGCCGCTCACCTGCTGGCGCATGCGCGCGAGGATCAGGCCGATGTCGTCGGGATGCGAGAGCGAGTCGAGCGTGCGCGCGCGCAGGTCGGCCTCGCTGAATCCCAGCAGGTCGCAGAAGCGCGCGTTCGCGCGCACGATGCGGTCGGTGTGGACCTCGATCCGCGCCGCGCCGACGGCCGTCCGTTCGCCGTCATCGCCGAACTCGCCGGGCGGGGCATCAGGCGCGACGGTCGTCATTGCGCGATCCAGGGAACGCTCGTGGTCGTCCATGGCGCGAGGATGCGACAGCGGTGTCAAACAGGCGTCATCTCTGTCTTAGCAAACCGCCTGTGCAGTTATAAGT
This sequence comes from uncultured Gemmatimonadota bacterium, assembly GCA_903876745.1. Taxonomy (GTDB): domain Bacteria; phylum Gemmatimonadota; class Gemmatimonadetes; order Gemmatimonadales; family Gemmatimonadaceae; genus Fen-1231. The sequence continues at coordinate 438 of CAIRBD010000312.1, read as the reverse complement.
AAAGCAACTTGTCGGCGGTTACCGGTTGCTCAGCGGGGGTCGTCTGTGGCGGTGTTCGCAGGGGGATTGGTCTAAACTGCAGTTCCGTCTGCGCTTAGTTTTCAAACAGTCCAGTAATTGTCCTACTACGGGTGAGGGTTATCCGGACTTGACTCGCGCGTTCGTCCGGAGAGCTTTATGGGGATTCGCCCCCCGGACCGTGGTGTCGAAGACTGTGACGCTGTCGTGATGTCGGCGTTGCGCTGCGGGTAGAGGGGAGTGGACATCATCCCCCATACTCTCAGGAGTCGGCTACATGTGGCGGAAAGGCATCGCGACGTTGTTCGCGGTCATGTGCTTGAGCGCGCCGGCGCTCGCGCAAGGAGCACGCATCACCGGCACCGTGTGGTCGGCTGACGGGCAGACGCCCGTGGTCGGCGCTGCGGTCGTGATCCTCGG
>CAIRBD010000311.1 GCA_903876745.1 uncultured Gemmatimonadota bacterium | reverse complement strand
GCCATCGCCGCCGACCCGGCCCTCCTCCTGCTCGACGAGGCGACCAGCGCCGTGGACAGCGAGATCGAAGCCGACATCCAGCGCGCGCTCGCCGAACTCATGGCCGGGCGGACGACCATCGCCATCGCGCACCGGCTGAGCACCATCGTGGAGGCGGACGAGATCCTCGTCATGCACCACGGCGAGGTCCGCGAGCGAGGGGCCCACCGGGCCCTTCTGGCGGCCGGCGGCCTGTACGCGAGGCTCTATAGGTTGCAAAGCGGCGACTTTCCAGCCGCCGGCGCCACGCCCTGAAAGCTTGCCCCCCCCGTTTTCGGCGGGTAGTTTCCCACCCCAGATGCCCTACATCCAGTTCAACGACCAGCAGATCGCACTGGGCCCCTCCGACGTCGCCATTGGCGCGTTCGACGGCGCGGCCGTGCGTCTGCCCGGCGACGACCCGACCGCCAGTGCGCTCGTGCGCGTGGGGCCGGACGGCACGGGTGTGATCCGCCGCGGAACGGCCGACGCCGTCATCCTGGTGAACGGCGTGCAGGTGGGCATGGAGCCGAGCCCGTTGCTGCACGGCGACAAGGTGGAGTTGGCGGGGTGCGCGCTGCACTATGGTGACGACAAGAAGGGTGGCAGTACGCAGTTCGTGTCGGCCGCCGACATCGCCCATCTGACCGCCCGGGCCGGCTCGCCCAAGAAGCCGACCAGCGCGAGCGGAGGGCGCCTCGTGTCGCTGGTGGACGGGCGCGAATACACCGTGGGCGCCGGGATGAGTTTCGGGCGTGAGGTGGGGAACGACATCGTCGTGGCCTCCACCGAGGTGTCGCGCAAGCACGCGTCCATCGCCCCCGCCGCCGACGGCTACGAACTCGTCGACCTGAGCACGAACGGCGTCTGGGTCAATGGCGTGCAGGTGTCGGGCCGGCAGGTGCTGGGGCGCGGTGACGTGATCAAGGTGGGGCCCGAGGAGTTCCGGTTCTACGCGGACGCGGTGAAGGTCGCTGCGGCTCCCGTCGCTGCGGCTCCCGTCGCAGCGCCTGAGGCCGCTCCGTTCCCCGAACTCGACGTCGAGCCGGCGCCGCCCTCCCTGGAGCCGCTGCCGGTTGAGGTGTCGAGCCTCGACACCGCGCCCGCTCCGGTCGAGGCACCGCTCGAACTCGACATGATCGAGCTCGAGGACGCGATGGCCTCGGCCACCGCGTCGCCACCACCCCCGCCTCCCGAGCCGGCGCCGGCGCCCGTCGCCGAGTCCGCTCCGCCGGCGCCCGTCGCGGCCGCTCCGAGCGAGCCCGCGCCGAAGGCTGCGCCCGCCACCCCGCCACTCGCGACCCTCGAGGTGATCAACGAGGGGCCGATGAAGGGGACGAAGTTCGAACTGCACTCGGCCCTCACCAACGTCGGGCGCGGCGCACACAACGATATCGTGATCGCCGAGGAGAGTCTCTCGGGGTCGCACGCCAAGATCCAGCTGCGCGAGGGCGCGTGGTGGGTGGTGGATCAGGGTTCAACGAACGGCACATACGTGGGCGGCCGGCGCGTGCAGGGTGAGCAGCAGCTCACCGGTGCGCCGGACGTCCGCTTCGGCTCCATCAAGCTCGTCTTCCGTCCCTCGGCCGCCTCGCTGGCGTCCGAGGGGACCGGCACGCGCGCCATCGCTGCAGTGAACGTGGATGCGGTCCGCAAGGCCGCCGCCGCGAAGCCGCGTCCGGCGCCGTCGCCCACGCCGACCAACGCGGGCAAGGTGCCCGCCGAGAAAAAGAAAGGCTGCGCCGCGATGATCGCATTCCTCCTCACCCTGGCCGCCGCCGGCGTCACCG
>CAIRBD010000310.1 GCA_903876745.1 uncultured Gemmatimonadota bacterium | reverse complement strand
CGCCGGCGGCGGCGAGCGCGAGCACGACGGTGGTGAGGCGGCCGACGAGCAGTTCGTTGCGCACCGGGCGCCCGAACGCCTTCGGCAGATCATGCGTGAGTGCCGCCGCACCGACGCTGACGAACGAGTTCACCGTCGCCATGATCGCCGCCGCGACTCCCGAGAACACGAGCCCGGCCACCAACGACGGCGTGAAGCGGAGCAGGAATGTGGGTGTCGCCGTGTCGGCGTTCGCGAGCGGCGCGATCTGGCCGGCCGCCACGAGCCCCTTCATCGCCACGCCGACGCTCACGTAGAGCAGCAGCGACACACCGAGGGCGACGGTCATCAGCAACGGATACCACTTGAGCTGCCGCGGGTCGCGCAGCATGTAGAACTTGTGCACCACATGCGGCTGCCCGAGCGACCCCATGCTGAACACGAAGAAGAACGAGATCGCCGCGACGGGCCCGACGGTGCCCCACGGACCGAGGAACGCCGCGTCGGCCGCCATGATCGTGTGGGAGAGATGCGCCATCCCGCCCCCGCTCGCCAGCGCGTACAGGAACACGACGAGCGACGCACACGCCATCACCGTGCCCTGGAAGACGTCGGTGTACACGCCCGCGAGCATGCCGCCCGCGGCTGAGTACGCGAGGATCACTGCCATGCCGATCCAGATGCCGGCGGACAGCCCGGTCGCGAAGATCGCGTCGATGACGAGCCCGAGCGCGAGCAGGTTCGTCGCGATGTAGCCGATCACGGCCACGAGGATCGCCACCGCCGCCAGTCCCTGCGCGGCCGGCGACCGGTAACGGACGCCGATCGCGTCCGGCACCGTCAGCAGCCCCCGCACCTCGCAGAGCAGGCGCATCTTCTTCGCGAGCACCCACGCGCCCAGCGCATTGGTGATCGCCGCCGGGAGGACGATGAGCACCGCCCCGATACCGATCGTGTACACAAGCCCCGGGCCCCCGATGAACGAGAACCCCGAGAGCGACGACGCCATCTTCGCGATGGCCATCGTGAACAGGCCCACGCCAGCGCCCGCAACGAAGAAATCGCTCGCTGTCTTCGTCCGTCGTGCCGCCCACGTCGCGATCGCCGCGACGATCACGAAATAGCCGCACGCCGTGCCGACGATCGCTGGTTGCGTGAGCGCCGGGAGCGCGCTCTGGAGCAGTGCGAGAATCACGCCGTTCCGCCCCGCACGGGTGCCTCGCTGCGGCGCGCCGAGGCCGCGGCCCGGAACTGCGCGAGGTCGGCGTCACTCAACGTCGATGCGTCGAACGTGAGCGCATAGGCCAGCGGCAGCACCAACATCGGCACCACGCCCACCCCGTACAGCAGGACCGCGGTCCGCAGCGGCAGCCCCAGCAGCAGGGCGCCGCCCGCGCCCTCGGCAGCCGGCATCGCCAATGCGAAGGCGAACGCGCACGCGCAGAGTGCGAACATCCCCAGGAACGTCCATCGGAGTGCCGGCGCGAGCGTGCCGCGCCTCGTGGCGCCAAGGGCCATCAACGACATCAACGCGCCGTTCGTGCCCATCGCGAGACACCACGCCGACCACACCGGCGCGCCGTGCGGCAGAAACGCGCCCGCGTACCCGATACCGATCGTCAGGCACGACAGCATCACGAGCGAAAGAAGGAAGCGCTGCACCGGTAGACCGTCCCGTGTGTGAGCGCTGAACAATAACTGCGGCGCGTATCGCAAGCACCATGGGAACGACAGCGCCACCATCGCGCCGCCGTTCCCATGTCTCTCGTGTTCGTCAGCGCCGATCGCCGTTCAAGGATCGGCGGGCATCCGTGGTTCCGCTGGAGAACGCTCCCCCACGCGACTCCGGATCACCCCAAGCGAACCCTAGCGGTGCCGCCCACCGCCGCGCGGACCGCCGCGCCAGCCGCCGCGGATCGGGAAGCCGAAGCCCAGGTTCACGCTCAGGCGCGGGCCGTAATAGTAGCCGTAGTCCCACGGCCGCACGTACACGACCTCGGGACCCACGTACACCGGCTCGATCACCTGCGCCTGCTGCACGTACACCACTTCGCGCTGGTCGAGGTGCCGGACGGTCACCGTGCTGGCGACCGCCGCCTGCGCGCAGGCACGGTTCCCCTTCTTCTCGGTGGCCACCAGCTTGCCGTCGACGTACAGCTGCACGTCGTTGCGCGACGCCGACTCGAGCTGCACCGTCTCGTTCGGCTTCACGGAAACGGTCCCCCGTTCCGGTGTGCCGGCCACGGCGTACTCGAGGTTGACGAGCTGCGTGCCCTCGTTGCGAAGGGCGAATTTGTTGTCGCACTCATAGCCGAAGGCAAGCTGCACCTTGGCTGCCTGCTGGGCGGCGGCGGGCGCCGCAGACAGCGCGGCGATGGCCAGTGCCCCGAGGGCGTGCGAGACGGACGATGAGATGTTTGTCATGGTCTTTCCTCCTTGTTACTGCAACATACCCCGCGTTCAAAAAAAAGAGCCACCCCGTGCAGGTGGCTCGTAACTCATGACCACGGAACGTCCACGCCGGGTGGTGTTCGACCGAGCAGTGTCGGCACCCCTGGCCTGCCGATGCCGAACCCCTGTGCATACGTCGCGCCATGCGCCTGCACCCACGCCAGCTCCTCGGGGAGTTCGATCCCTTCCGCGATCGTCTGCACCCCCAGCGTGGTCGCGATCTCGATCGTCTTCTGCGCGATGAGCGCCTTGTACGGATCGTCGTGCACGCCGCGGATGAGGTCCATGTCGAGTTTCACGAAGTCCGGCCGCAACTGGTGCAACAGGTTGAGCGACGAGTAGCCGGCGCCCACGTCGTCGAGCGCCACGCGGAACCCGGCGTCGCGGTAGAACCGCAGCAGCCCGCGCATATGGTGCACGTCGGCGTGCCGCTCGCTCTCCACCACCTCGAACACGATACGCTCATGCGCGATCCCGGCCGCGTCGATCATCTCCACCGTGCGCTCGAGACTCGCCAGCGGATCGTCGATGGCGCTCGGCGTGAGGTTCACGAAGAGCGTCTCCGTCATCCGGTCCATGACCATCCGGTCGATGGCTGATTTCCGCGCGGCGAGGTCCAGCTGTTGCAGCATGCCGCATCCACGCGCCACGTCGAACAGATAGTTGGGATAGACGATGGAGTCGTCGCGTCCGACGCCGCGCAGCAGCGCTTCGCGCGCGAACACGCGCTCCGGCTCAGCCGCGTACACGATCGGCTGGAGCACGCTCGTGAACCGCTGCTCGTTCAACATCTCGCCCAGCCACGTGGCCTGGCTCACGAGCGAGAACTGCGTGTACGACTGCACCTTCGGGAAATCGGCCGTGCTCAGTTCGCCGCCCGTCGGCTTGAAGAGCACCTTGAGGTCATCGGACTCGCCGTGCGTCAGGATGCGGCGGATCGGGATCACCAGGTCGCGCATCTCCTGCCACTCGAGTTCGAGCGCGATGCATTGTCCTTCCTCGACCTGATATGGGATGCCGTCCGCATGCAGTTGCGCGACGATCTTGGCCTGCGTCTGGGGCGCCGGGCACCAGAGCAACAAGCGTCCCTGCGGCGCGAGCGGATTGCTCGCGGAGTCACGGACGGCGAGGCGTCGGATGGGACGGCGAAGCTGCACGGGGGGCTCGGATCGGAAACGGGACCATGACGCTACGTCACCGCGCCGCGCCGCACCGTGCGCGGCATCACACAATTAATGCCCAAGGGGGCGTACCACGCGTCGGTACGCCCCCTGGTTGCCTGCTCTCACGCGTCCAGTGGCTACGGCACCACGCGCGCCGCCGGCGGCGGTCCGGTGATGGCATTGAAGAGGAGCTTGAACGTCGCGTGCGGCTGCGCACGGAACGTGATCTCCGGTCCGAACATGTAGACGTAGCCCTGACCGTACGTGCCCTCGGCCATCGCCACGCCCTGGTCCAGATAGTTCTGCCCCCAGGCCCAACCGCTGCGCAGCGGCGACGGCGATTCGAACCACGCGATCGGTTTCAACCCCTTCGCCGCGGCGTCCGGCCCGAGGCGGAACGTCGGGCTGTTGTCGAAGAACACGATGCCGCGCGCGTCCTGACCGCGTGCCGCATCGGCCGTCGTGTCGTACGCGACCTCGAGCAGCGAGCCCGGCACATAGAACTTGTCGTTCGGCAGCGGCGTGCCGGCCGTTCCGGTCGGCGTGCGCTCCACGAGGTGGTTGGTGATCGGGAAACCGAACTGCTGGCCGATGTTGATCGACGACGGTCCGATCGCCACGACGCGGCCACCGGCCTTCACGAACTCCTTGATGTTCGGCAGCGTCTTCTCGACGCTCACGTTGCCGACCCACGAGGCGAACTCCGCCGGCACCTCGGCGCCGCCGCGTCCACCGCCGCCGCCGCCACCGCCGCCCCGTCCGCCGCGGCCGGCACCAGTGCCCGGGATCGCGTTCTCGGGGAAGATGATCACGTCATACTTCGCGCGCAGGTTGCCCGTGTCGAGTTCGTTCGCGTACACCACTTGGTACGGCAGCTCGTACTGCTCGAGCAGCCAGCGGATATGGCCGCT
>CAIRBD010000309.1 GCA_903876745.1 uncultured Gemmatimonadota bacterium | reverse complement strand
GGGGATCCTGCGCGAGGCGGGACTCGACCGCGTGAATCTCTCGGCCGACAGCCTGCGCGCCGACCGGATCGCGGCGATCGCCCGGCGGCGTGTGCCGTTCGATCCGGTCGACGCCGCGGCGGCCGCCGAAGCGGCGGGGCTCGGCCCGGTGAAGATCAACGTCGTCGTGATGCGCGGCGTGAACGACGACGAGATCGTCGATTTCGCGCGGCTCACGCTCGACCATCCCTGGCACGTGCGCTTCATCGAGTTGATGCCGGTGGGCGAGATGGCGAACCTGACGTGGGCGCACGTCGTGCCGAGCGACGAGGTGCTGGCGCGCGTGGCGACGCTCGGTGCGCTCGACGCCACCAGCGGACCGCCGCGCGGCAACGGCCCGGCCCGGTACGTGCGCATCGCGGGCGCGGCGGGCACGGTGGGCGTCATCACGCCGATGAGCCACACGTACTGCGGCGACTGCAATCGCGTGCGCCTGACGGCGGATGGACGGCTCCGCACATGTCTCTACGGTGACCACGAAGTGAACCTGCGCGATCCGCTCCGGCGCGGTGAACCGTTGGAGCCGCTGTTCGTCACGGCGCTCGCGAACAAGCCCAAGGAGCATCAACTGCTACAGATGCAGGTGGGCGGGCTGCGCGCGCTGTCTCAGGTGGGCGGCTAGGCCGGCCAGCCTCGCATCACTGCGCGTCGCGCTCCGCAGCGAGCGCGGCTTCCCAGTGGCGCATGTGCGCGATGAGCAGCCGGGACGCCTCGGAATACTCACCGCCGGCGGTGAGCGACACCGCGGCCGCCAGCAGATGCTGTTCCGCGAATGCGCGGAGGGCCCGTGCCGCCGCGTCGTGGAAGATGGCGTGCAGGCGGGCCGCCTCGCGAAAGTTCGCGTGGCGCCGCAACTCCGGCGGCACCGCGGGCGACGCGAGCCAGCGCCCGAAGTCGCACAGGTCGATGCGCGCGGCAGCCTGCACGTCGGCGGCGACCACGCCCTGGTCGACGACGCGACTCAGCCGCGTGTTCCAGAGTTCGTGCGCGGTGATCGCCGCGGCAATCTGTCGGTGGGGCATCGTCGCACCCGTGAGAAAGAGTCCTGTTGCTGATTGTCGTGCTCGCACGAAGCCTCCACGTGCGGGTTTGACTCCGTCAACTGTCAGGGAAACCGCTACGCGCGGAGACAACGCAACCCTCATCGTTCGCGTTGAATCACCACGAGCCCTCTTGTAGCTTTCACAGGTTGTCTATTCTCCTCTCACCGAATCGGACCAATGGTCAATAAGATCACGGTGGTCGGCGCCGGAAACGTCGGCGCCACGGCTGCCCAGCGCATCGCCGAAAAGGAACTCTCCCGCACGGTCGTCCTCGTCGACATCGCCGAGGGCACTCCGCAAGGCAAGGGACTCGACCAGTGGGAGTCGGCGCCCATCGAGGGCTTCGACACGCGCATCATCGGCACGAACGGCTACGACGAGACCGCGAACAGCGACATCGTCGTCATCACGGCCGGCATCGCCCGCAAGCCGGGCATGAGCCGCGACGACCTGCTCAACACGAACGCCGGCATCGTGAAGTCGGTGAGCGAGCAGATCGCGAAGACGTCACCGAACGCCATCCTCATCATCGTCTCCAACCCGCTCGACGTGATGTGCTACGTCGCGAAGTCGGTGACGGGCTTCCCGCGCGAGCGCGTGATCGGCATGGCCGGCGTGCTCGACTCGGCACGGTACCGGTCGTTCCTCGCCGAGGCGCTCAGCATCAGCGTGCACGACATCCAGGCGATGGTGCTCGGCGGCCACGGCGACACGATGGTGCCGCTCATCAGCTACACGACCGTCAGCGGCATCCCGATCCTGCAGCTCATGAAGAAGGAGCAGCTCGATCCGATCGTCGACCGGGCCCGCAACGGCGGCGCCGAGATCGTGAAGTTCCTCAAGACCGGCAGCGCGTACTACGCGCCGAGCAGCGGAGCCGTGCAGATGGTCGAGGCGATCGTGAAGGACCAGAAGCGCATCCTGCCGTGCTCGGCATGGCTGCAGGGCGAATACGGCATGACGGACGTGTTCCTCGGCGTGCCGGTGAAGCTCGGCAAGGGCGGCATCGAGCAGATCCTCGAGATCGAGCTCACGGCCGACGAGCAGGCGGCGCTGGCGAAGAGCGCCGACGCCGTGCGGGAGCCGATGTCGGTGGTCAAGCTCTGATGGGCGCGCTCGGGAAGTTCTGGGAGAGTTCGGTCGGGAAGAAGATCGTCATGGGCGTGACCGGGGTGATCCTCGTCGGGTTCGTGATCGGACACATGGCCGGTAATCTCCAGTTCTTCATGGGCGCCGACCGCTACAACGCGTACGCCAGGCTCCTCAAGCACGACATCATCGAGGTCACCTATCTCGTGCGGATCACGCTGCTCGTGAGCGTGATCCTGCATGTGATGGCGGCGTACCAGCTGACGATGCGCAATCGCGCGGCACGGCCGACGGAATATGCGGTGAACGAATCGCAGGTCTCGACGTACGCGTCGCGCACGATGCGATGGGGCGGGATCTATCTCCTCGTCTTCATCGTGTACCATCTGGGCCACTTCACGACGGGGTGGTTCCATCCCGCGTTCAGCGAGACGGGCGCCTGGGGCAACGTCGCCATCGGTTTCAAGTCGGTGCCGGTGTCGCTCTTCTACCTGGTCGCGATGGCGCTGCTCGCGCTCCACCTCTACCACGGCGTCTGGGCGTGTGTGCGCACGCTCGGCTTCGCGCGTCCCTCGGCCAACCAGCTGC
>CAIRBD010000308.1 GCA_903876745.1 uncultured Gemmatimonadota bacterium | reverse complement strand
TTCATGTCTTTCATGTCGTGTTGCATTCCCTTCATGTCCATGCCCCTCATGTCCATTCCCTTCATGTCGTGCTGCATGCCCGACATATCCATGGTCCCCATCGACTTCGCCATGTTCGTCTCGAAGGTCTTGTACTGCGCCGGCGAGAGGACCTTCTGGAAGTCGGCGTGCTCGGCCGTCATGTGCTCCATCATGGCCTTCTTCGACGCGCTGTCGGCCTTGTCACCGGTGGGCAGCTTGGCCATCTCGTCGTGATGGAGCTTGTGCGCGGCCACGATCTTCGCCTTCTGCGCCGCGGTGAGTTTGATGCCCTTGAAGTGATCCGCGAGCATCTTCGACCAGCCGGTGTCGGGCATGGCGGAGGCCGCGGCGGCGACGGGCTTCTTGACGGCGGTCGAGGTGGGCGCAGCCTGCGACCGCGCAGCGGCGGGCAGCGCGAGCACGAACAGCAGCGTCGCGATTCGCATTCTCATCGGTTGGGATCCCAAAGTCGTGATGATCGGTGTTACGGCTTGACGAGCGCCTTCACGGCGTCGGGGAGCGCGAAGGCCGCGGCATCCACTTTGTCGAACTCGATCGCCGAGAACGTCATGGCGACGTCGAACTGACCGTTCTTGATGAGGATCTTGGTCGGGACCTTCATCCCGTCGAAATCCTTGTATTCGCTTACCACCTGCGTGGACGTGGTCTTGCCCATCGGCGACTCGACATCACGGACGATGCCCGCCGTGAGCCCCGTCGCGGCGTCGAAGTACTCGAACCCTTCGCCGCCGGCCTTCCGGACGATCTTCACCTTGTAGCACTTCCGGCCTTCAAAATCGACGAGCTCCATGGTCTCGGCGCTCGCGTAGTTGTTCATGTCATGCAGCGAGCCGAAGAAATCCCCCTGGCGCTGCATCTCCTTGGCCTGGTCGCCGTCGACCACCATCGGCCCCATGCCGGGCTGCACCATCCACGCCGTCTTGCCGTCGAAGCCCTGCACCACGTCGCCGACGGGGCCGAGCTGGATCTTCTGCACGTAGCGGCCGCTCTTGTCCTGCAGCATCTCCATCTGCCCTTCCATCCCCATCGCGGCGATGCTCACCGCGCCGGACCGGCGCATGGACGTGTGTCGCTCGAGCGGGGCCCGACCGCCGACGGCGGCGTCGTGTTTGTCCATGAGGTCCTTCGCCAACGGAAGCGCCTGCGCGGAGGCCGTGCCGGGCACGATCGCCACGGAGAGGAACGCGGCCGCGAACAAGGCAGCCGGGAAAAGACGAACGCGACGCATCAGAGACCTCTGTGGAATCGGGAAAGACCGCCGAACGACCAATCCTGCAATATCACCGAACCGCTAGCGGGGCGCCACGCGCTCGAAGCGGACCCCGGTCACCACTCCCTGTGTCACGGTGAAGCCGTCCGCCTGGGAGGACGGCGCGCCGGTGAACTCCATCGTGATACCCGCCGGGGACACGTACGTGCGTCCGCCGGCAGGCCGAAAGGTGAGGATGTCGCCCCGTGGACGGCGTACGCTCACCGTTCCCTGCGGGCCCGCGCCCACCTCCCATACAGTGCCGAGCAGCTCCGCACTCACATACCTGCCGGCGGCGACCTCGGGCGATCCCGCACCCGGCGCCGGGCTGACCGCAGCGCGGCGCGACGGCGCTACGGACGCCGCGGCCGCGCCGGCCGGCCGCGCTCCCAGTCGCCCGGCGAGGACAAGATCGGCCACTCGCAACGGCAGGTCGGCGTTGCGCACATCGCTCGCGTTGCAGAGCAGCGCCACGCTCGTATGGGCCTCGGGCCAGCGGTACAGCGCCGCGCGATAGCCGCCCGTGGAACCCGTATGCTCCTCGAGCCGCATCCCGCGGTACGCGCCCATCGTGATGCCGAAGGCGTAGTCGTTGGCCGCACCACTCGTGAGCGGCTCGGTCGTACGCTGCAGCGCCACGAACGCGTCGCCGCCGATCCGATGCGAATAGAAGTTCTCGTCCCACCGCTGCAGGTCGGCGAGCGTCGTGACGAGCCCGCCCTGCCCCACGAGGTCGTTGTTCCACACGTTCACCGTCCATCCGCCCGCCACGGGCGAGTACGCCGTGGCACGCCCCGCAACGACCTCGTTATGGTCGTCGAGGAAGAACGAGTCGCGCATGCCGAGCGGCCGGAAGATGGCGGAGTCGGCGAAGGCGCGGAGCGACTGGCCGGTGACGCGGCGCACGATCTCGCCGAGCACGAGGTAGCCGGTGTTGCTGTAGGCGTAAGCGGTGCCGGGCACGTTGTTGAGCCCGCGTTGCGCCGCCGCCAAGGCCAGCATGTCGCGCGTGGCGTAGCCATCGTCCAGACGCCAGCCGGCGAGCGTCGCGAGCGCCCAGAAGTCGCGCAGGCCGCTCGTGTGATGCACGAGGTGCCGCACGAGGATCGGCGCGCCCGGTTCGGGCAGTTCGGGCACGTAGCGCCGCACATCGTCGTCGAGCGAGATCCGGCCGGCGCGCACGAGGAGCGCGATGCTCGCCGCCGTGAACTGTTTGCTCACCGAACCGACGGTGAAGCGCGTGTCGGGGGTGATGGGAACGCCAAAGGTGAGATTGGCCGCTCCGTAGCCCCGCGCGAAACGCACGGCGCCGTCGCGGTACACGCCCACCGCGCACCCGGGGGAACCGGGCGCGGCGTGGTCCGCGAACAACGCGTCGATGGCGCGCACCGTGGAATCGTCGAGGGTGGCGCGTTGCTGGGCCGACGCGACCGAGGCGACCGAGGCCACCAACGAGAAGGCGCCCGCGCCCAACGCGCGCA
>CAIRBD010000307.1 GCA_903876745.1 uncultured Gemmatimonadota bacterium | reverse complement strand
TTCATCCCCGAGAACCTCGAGCGCGAGAAGATCCTCGCCACCGCGGTGTACGGTCCGAACCTCGTGCGCGTGAAGGGACACTACGACGACGTGAACCGTCTGTGCGCGCAGCTCGCCGACCGCTTCGGCTGGGGCATCGTGAACGTGAACTTGCGCGGCTACTACGGCGAAGGCTCCAAGACGATGGGCTTCGAGATCGCCGAGCAACTCGGATGGCGTATGCCGACAGCGGTCGTGGCGCCAATGGCAGGCGGGTCGCTGCTCACGAAGTTGAAGAAGGCGTTCGGCGAATTTCAGGCCGCCGAGTTGGTGCACGGTCGGTCGCCGCGGTTGTACGGCGCCCAGGCCAGTGGATGCGCACCCATCGTGCGCCTCGTGGAGAGCGGTGGCGACACGCTCGTCCCGGAGATTCCGAACACCATCGCCAAGAGCATCGCCATCGGGAATCCCGCCGACGGCCTCTTTGCGGCGAAGGCGATGAAGGAAAGCGGCGGCTGGGGCGCCAAGGTGAGCGACGATGAGATCGTCGCCGCGATCCGGCTGCTCGCCGAGACGACCGGTGTGTTCACCGAGACGGCGGGCGGAGCGACGTTGGCCGGTGCGCTACAGCTCGCGCGCGAAGGCAAGCTGACGGCGGACGATGAGGTGGTGCTGTGCATCACCGGCAACGGGCTCAAGACGCCGGACGCCGTGGCTGGCTCGCTCCCCGATTCGCCGATCGTCGAGGCGAAGGTGCGCCAGGTGGTCGACTTGGTGAAGGAGCGGACCGGCGGCTGAGTCCGTGGCTGTTGTGTAGTTCCCAAGTATTCAAGAACCCCGTTCACCACAGAGGACACAGTGAACACAGAGCGAGCTCTTGCCCGGCACCTCTGTGTCCTCTGTGTCCTCTGCGGCAATTGGGGTTACCATAATAAAGCCACTAACTTATCAGCATAAGGACATAATTAAGCCATAATAGCCTTTGTGTTTTTGGCGCTATTCTGCGAGCAGCCGCCGCACCGCCAACTCCAACGAAACCCCCGCAATCGGCCCCACCACCCGGTGCCGCACCCGCCCCTGCTTGTCGATCAAGAACGACGTCGGATACCCCTGCACCCCGCCGAGCGCGCCCAACACACGGCCGTCGACGATCGCCATCGGATAGCTGATGTGCCGTTCCCGCGCGAAGGCCGCGACCACCTCCGGCCCCGCGCGGTCCACCGAGAATCCCGCCAGCACGAAGCCGCGGTCACGGTGCCGCTCGTACATCGCCTCCAACAGAGGCATCTCGGCGCGGCACGGCAAACACCACGTGGCCCACACGTTCACCAGCACCACGTGACCGCGCAGCGAATCCGATGAAAGCGGCGCGCCGTCGAGCGTGCGCACATCGAAGCGCGGCGCGCCATCGCCGGAGCCCACTCCAACCACCGCGCCCAGGTGCGGCAACAATCTCGGCGCCGCGAACAGCAACAGCGCCACGGTGAACACGTTGCCCAGCGTCAGCCAGCGGCGCCACACGGGACGCGGGGCAGGAGGCGGTGCCGGCGATGGTGGCGGCGCCTCGCCCTCAGCGTCCACTCGGAACCGACGACGTGTGTCCGCGCAGGAACTTCCACCCGTCCGTCGTCTTGATCAGGTCGATCGTGAGCAGCCCGCCGAACGTGAACGGCTTCCCTTCCTTGTCCACGATCGTCGTCTCGAAACTCACGCGCAGCGCGGCCACGCCGGGCGCGAGCACCGCCACGTGCGGGGGTTCCGTCTTGAACACGATCGTGCTCCCCGTCTCGGCCATCGCCTCGAACGACGGCGCGATGGCGTCCTTCGACGGATAGCGCACCTCGCCATCCTCGATCCACTCGAACCGCGGATCATCGGCGTAGAACGAGATCACCCGCGGCCAGTCGGCGGCGTTGAGCGCGCGCGCGTACGCGGCGAACGTCGTGCGCACCTCGCCACCGGCATCGCCGGTGGTCACCGTGGCAGACTTCCCCGCCGCGCCCCCACGGCGCTGGGCGAGTGCGGGTGTAGTGACGGCAAGAGCGAGGAGCAGCAAAAGAGCGAGCGATCGGCGCATGACGGACCCGTGTGAGAGCATCGCTCGCAACATCGCCGGCGCGGGCACGGCGCGCCAGCCACCCACGGACGTCGGTGCTCGATTTGTGCGACCGGTCCGATGTGGTCGCACCGCCGCTCAGCGTTCGAGTCGGAACGGTGAGAGGTCGAACCGCGCGCGGCCCTCGAGCAACAACTCCGCCTGCGCTTCGCCGATCGCGCTCGCGAATTTGAACCCGTGTCCCGAACACGGACTCGAGACGAGGACCTGCGGCAGCCCGGGCAGGAAATCGACCACGAAGCGCAGATCCTGCGTGTCGGTGTAGGGACACGAGGCCGCATCGAGCACCTCGGCGTCGGCCACCCAGGGGAACAGGCGCGACACGGCGCTCCGCACGCGCGCGAGGTCGTGCGGCTCGATGGTGCGCCGCATCTGGTCCATGCGCTCCACCGGTTCCCCTTCGTAGTGCACCGCCGATTTCCAGCCGCGTGCGCCCACTGGGAATCCGTAGATCATCTGCCCGTCTTCGAATTCGCACATATAGATCGGGAACTGCGCCGCTTCCCACTGCGCACGCTCGCCCGGCGGCGCGAACCACACCAGGGTCTGACGCTCCACATTGAGCTCCGGCCCCTGAGCGCCGAGCAGGTCCTTCATCCACGGCCCCGCGGCGAGGACGAGTCGCGCTGCGTCGTACGTGCCGCGCGCGGTCTTCACGCGCACGCCGTCGCCGTGCAGCGACCATTTCAGCACGGGTTCGTTCACCTGGAGCGTGGCACCGTGGTGCGCCGCGAGATTCAGATGCGAACGCACACAGGCTTCGGGGTCGAGCACGCCGGCGCGCGGGTCGAACAGCGCCGTGAAGCCCGGCAGCGGCATGAACTGCGGAAACCGCTCCTGCAACACCGAGTGTTTGAGCAATTCCACGGGCAGGTGATGCTGTTCGGCGGACTTGCGTACACCGCTGATCAATCCGCTCTCGGGGTGCCCGATCATCAGCCCCCCGGTGATCTGCAGCAATCCCGGAGCCCCCGCGTCCTGCGCGAGCCGCTCCCACAGGGTGTACGCGCGCTGCACGAGCGGCACGTACAGGGGATGCTCGTAATACGCCTCGCGGATGATGCGGCTCTCGCCGTGCGACGAGCCTTCCGCGTGCGGCGGAGCGTGCTGGTCGAGTCCCAGCACGCGCGCACCGCGCGCGGCGAGGTGATAGGCCGTGGCGCTGCCCATCGCGCCGAGGCCGACAACGATGACGTCATAGGGCATGCCGCCAAC
>CAIRBD010000306.1 GCA_903876745.1 uncultured Gemmatimonadota bacterium | reverse complement strand
GCGCGCCCTCGCCGCCGGCGGCCACGATCGCGGCGAGCGTCTCGTCCGCGCCGGCCGCACTCTCGTGATGGTGCACCGCGACCTTCGCCCCCGCCGCGCCGAGCGCGAGCGCGATCGCCCGTCCCACCCGACGGCCGGCGCCCGTCACGAGCGCGACCTGCCCGTCGAGCGGCCCCGCCGCGGTCATGCGATGCGTTCGGCGCGACGCGAGGCGACGCGCTCGTCCTGCAACACGAGCCACTCGGCGGGCACCAACTGGCTGCCGAGCACGCGCGGTCCCGCGGCGGCGCCGTGCCAATCAGACCCGCCGCTGGGCACGAGTCCGAAATGCATGGTGAGCGTGGCGATGCGCCGGATATCTTCAGCCGAGTGACCGGGATGCCGCACCTCCAACCCGTCGAGCCCCTGGGCGATCATCGGCTCGACGAACTCGCGCCGACCGTCAGGTCCCGGATGCGCGACGACGGCGATCCCACCGGCCTTGTGCACGAGCTCGATGCCGTCGGCGATGCCGAGCCGCCGCTTCTCCACGTTCGCGGGCCGGCCCGCGCCGAGGTACTTGTCGAACGCCTCGCGCTGATCGCGCACCCACCCGCCGGCGATGAGCGCGCGCGCGACATGCGGACGGCCCACAGCGCCGTCGCCCGCCTGCGTCATGACCATCTCGACCGTGACCGGCACGCCGAGCGAGTTCAGCAAGCCGACGATCGCTTCGGCGCGCGAGACGCGCGCGTCGCGGAGTTCGATGAGCGCGTCTTCGATGAGCGGGAGCCGGGCGAGGTGCAGTCCGAGCATGTGCACTTCGCGGTCGCCGTCGAAGAGACTCAGTTCGATGCCCGGGATGATGCGCACGCCCAACTCCCGTCCCGCGGCGATCGCCGCATCGACGCCGGCCACGGTGTCGTGGTCGGTGATGGCGAGCGCACTCAGCCCCGCCGCGGCCGCGGCGGTGACCGTCTCGAGCGGCGTTCGCGCGCCGTCGGAAGCGGTGGTGTGCGCATGCAGATCGATGGAGCCGGCGGACGCCGGCGCCACGCGCGTGTACGACGCGCCGTCAGCGCCGGTCGGTTCGGTCACGAGGCGTAGCCGGCCTCGGGGGACATGCCGCTCGCCTGCGAGCACGCGAACAGTTCGTGCAGTGCCGCGTCGGTCAACTCGACGAGCGCCTGCTCGCGCGACCGCGTGCCGCGCGGCGAATAGCGCACGGATCGCACGACGCGCTGGTCGCCGGCGCCGCGCACGAACAGCAGTCCGAACTCGTCGCCGTCGTTCACGGTCACATAGCCCGACGGGAACACGTTCCAGCGCAGCCCTTCGATCTCGATGCTTCGCGTCGGCATTCAGCCAAGCTCCACTTCAGTGTAGATGCGGGCCGGATCGAGCACCCGCTCCGGCGCCGCGGCATGCGCCGCAGCGAGCGTCTTCGCATCGGGCGCTTCGGTGAACTCGATGAACGCGCCGGCCAGCGCCGCTTCCTCGAACACCCAGAAACGGCAGCCACGCCCTTCGTAGTGCGCGCGACGCGCCTTCAGCCGCTCGAGGAACTTCGAGCGGTCGCCGGCGGGCACGATGGACCGCTGCAGAGTGAGCGCGCGAGGCATGGGGTCGGGGGGGGATCCGGTGCCGGGCGCGGCCTACCAGCCGCGATCAGGGATCGTTTCGAGCGTCTTCTTGAGGTCGGCCATGAAGCGGTCGGCATCCGCGCCGTCCACCACTCGGTGGTCGAACGACAGCGAGAAGTACGCACAGGTGCGGATGGCGATGGTATCCTCGCCGTCCTTGCCCGTGACGACTTTCGGCCGCTTCTCGATCGCGCCGATGCAGAGGATCGACGTCGTGCCCACCGGAATGATCGGCGTGCCGATGAGCGACCCGAACACGCCGGCGTTCGTGATGGTGAACGTGGCGTCCTGCGCGTCGGCGGGGCCGAGCTTCTTGGAGCGGGCGCGCGCCGCGAGGTCGTTCCCCGACTTGGCGAGCCCGCTCAGCGACAGATCTTCGGCGTGCTTGATCACCGGCACGATGAGCCCGGTGGGTTCGAGCGCGACCGCCACGCCCAGGTTGTAGCGCTTGCGATAGATGATCTCATTGCCGTTGACGGCGGCGTTGATGATCGGATGGCGCTTGAGCGTCGCCACGGTCGCCTGCATGATGAACGGCAGGAAGGTGAGCTTCTGCCCGTTCTGCGCCTCGAACTCGGCGCGCATCGCGGCACGCACACGCGCCACGCGCGTGAGGTCGAACTCGAAGAACGTCGTGACGTGCGCCGCCACGCGGCGCGCCTGCGCCATGTGGTCGGAGGTGAGGCGGCGCAGTTTCGTCATCGGTTCGACCGCGTCGCCCGGCCACGCGGTGGCGGTCGAGGCGGCGTACGTGTCGAGGGCGGCCACCGCCACCTGTCCGGACGGCATGGCGCCGGGCGCGGCCGACGGGATCGGCGCGCCGCTCTCGAGGAAACTCACGAGGTCGCGCTTCGTCACGCGCCCGGCGATGCCCGTCCCCGTGAGCGCCGCGATCTCGATCCCCTGCTCCGCGGCGATACGCCGTACGAGCGGAGAGCTCTTCGTGCGCACGCGTTCTTCGAAGCTGCCGTTGGGCGCACTTGGTGCGCGGGGCGCCGTCACCGCGACGACCGGCGCAGCAACCGACGGCGCAGCGGCGACCAGCACCGGGGCGGACGGCGCCGCCGCGGCTGGCGCGGCTG
>CAIRBD010000305.1 GCA_903876745.1 uncultured Gemmatimonadota bacterium | reverse complement strand
TCCTCCGCTCGAGGCACTACCACCGGTTCTCTCCCGGCGCCGCGAGTGCTGCCGCGCGGCAGGCGCTCGGCGGCTGGCATCGTGCGGTGCGCGCGGCGGTCGCATGGGCGCGGGACACGGACGCATGAGCGGACTCGTTGTCGCGTTCGCGTTCACGTTCGGTGGCGCGGATGTTCCCAAGCTGCCCAGCGCGCGCGACCCGTGGTTCGGTCGCGACAAGGCGGCGCACTTCGCCGTGTCGGCGCTCATCCAGGGCGCCGCGCACAGTGGATTGCGGTGGCGCGGCGTGCGCTACGCACAGGCGAGCTGGGCGGCCGCCGGCGTGACCGCGGCGGCGGGGGTCGGCAAGGAACTCTGGGACCGCCATCGGCACCGCGACTTCAGTCTGCGGGATCTCACGTGGGACGGCATCGGCGGTGTCACCGGCGCCGCGATCGTCCGGCAGCTCGATCATTGAGCGCCGCGTGAACGCCATCGGACAGTGGGCCCTTTGGCTGGCGCTCTTCGCGTCGGCGCTCGGCGGATGGGCGGCGATCGCCGGCGGCGCGCTGCGCAAGCGCGGTGGGGTTCGCGCCGGCGCGTGGGCGGTGCATCTCGCGACGGTGCTGCTCGCCGTCTCGTTCGCGGCGCTCGGCCGGGCGCTCTGGCAGAGCGATTTCACGGTGCGGTACGCGGCGAGCTTCTCGAGCCTCATCGTGCCGCGCGCGTATCAGGTCGGCGGACTCTGGGGCGGGCCGGCCGGTTCGCTACTCGTGTGGACGCTCTGCACGGCGCTGTTCGCCTCCATCGCGCTGATCGTGCATCGCCGCTCGCATCAGGACCGGTGGAGCGTCGTGGTCGCGGTGGCCGGCGCGGTGGTCGCCGTGCTCGCCGCGGCGACGGTGTTCGCCGGCGATCCGTTCGCGCGCCTCGCCGCCGCGATCCATGATGGACGCGGGCTCGATCCCGTGTTGCAGAGCGCGTGGATGCTCCTGCATCCGCCGTTGCTGCTCGCCGGCACGGCCGCGACGCTCCCGCTCTTCGCGGTCACGGCGGCCGCGCTCTGGCAGGGGAAGCTCGACGACGCGTGGCGCAGCGCGGCGCGCGGGTGGGCGTTCGTCTCGTGGATCCTCATCGTGTCCGGCGTCGTGGTGGGGATGCGGTGGGCGTACACGGAACCCGGATGGGGTGGCTACTGGGGGTGGGATCCCGTCGAGGTCGCCGGCGCCATCCCGCTCGTCGTGCTCGGCGTGTTCGTGCATGTCGTCGGCCGTGAGCGCGCGTCGCGTTTCGAGTCGGCGACGCTGGCCCTCGCGCCGTTCCCTCTCACGCTCGCCGGCGCGTGGGCCGCACGCGGTGACACGTTCCGTACGGTGCATGGGTTCGTGCAGTCCGATGCCGGCGTCGCGTTCGCGGTGATCGCCGCCGCCGCGACCGGAGTCGCGGTGACACTCGTGTGGAGGCGTCGGGCGTGGCTGCAGGAGGCGCTGGAGGTGCGCGCGGCGCCCCGTGGCGTCGTGGCGTCGTTCGCCGCGAAGCTCTCCCACGCGGGCATCCTCCTGTTCGCCGTCGCGAGCGCCGTGATGCCGTTGCGCCGCGAGTACACGGCGGCGCTGACGACGAGCGGCAGCTACACGGCGCGCGATCTGTTCGGACGCCCCTGGACGTTCACGAGCCAGGGTGCGAGCCGCTACGCGCACAACAACTTCTACATCAGTGCGCTACCGTTGTCGGTGTCGCGCGGCGGCCGTCGCGTCGGCATGATCACCACGGAGGAACGGCAGCCGTTCGACGTGGACGAGACCGACCTCGCGCCCCCGATCGTCCGCGTCGGCTCGCAGGCATCGTTGCTACAGGACGTGCAGGTGCAGCTCATCGCGGCGAACGAGACGGGCGCGCAGGTGCGGATCCGATTCTGGCCGCTCGCGAGTTTCCTCTGGATCGGCGGCGGACTCGTCGTGCTGAGCGGCCTCTTGTCGCTCGCGTCGGGCGCCGCCGGCGCGCCCCCCGAGCCGGACGAATCCGCGGGCGTCATCGCCGCCGCCTGAGCATTCAAGGTTCGAAGGTTCCTGCCGACACTTTTCTGCAGGAACCTCTATGTCGAACACGACCCGTATCATCCGAGCGCTCGGCGGCATCGCCGTGCTGACCCTCGCGTCCTGCGCCAAGCAGGCCGCGGTGACCTCCGTGGCTGTTGCCGACGCGCTCACCATCGTGCAGGGCAATAATCAGGCAGTGCAGGGGGGCAAGGACCTGCCACTGTCTGTGGTATTGCGGGTGACGGACAAAGGAGGCACCGGGCTTGCGGGGATGCCCATCACGCTCGCCCTCGGGGACGGTGGCGGCGCGGTGAGCCCGGCCTCGGCACTGAGCGACAGCAAGGGCGAGATCACCGCGAAGTGGACGCTCGGCACGTTGCAGGCGGCCCAGTCGCTCTACGCGACGGCACCCGGCGTCGCCGCGGTCACGATGAACGCCACCGCGCTGCTGCCGACCGATATCGTCATCGCGCAGGGGAACAATCAGTCGGCGAAGGCCGGCGCGTCGCTCACCAACTCCATCGTCGTGCGCGTGCTCGGTCCGAACAACACGCCGATGGTCGGCATCACGGTCGGCTTCCAGATCACGGCCGGGGGTGGCGCCATCTCCCCGCAGAGCGCCGTGACGACGTCCCTCGGCGAAGTCGTCGCCAAATGGACGCTCGGAACGGTGGCGGGCGCGAACACCGCGACCATCAACGCGTCGACCGTCTCGCCCGTGATCCTCACCGCGACCGGCACGCCCTAGCGCGCGTGATCGCAGGTCGCGGACGGCCGGCGCTCCCGGAGAGCGCCGGCCGTTGACCGTTAACGATCGGCGACGGGCGTGACGCGCAGCATCACGACGCCGTGCGCGGGCACCGTCGTGCCGTAGCCGTCCAGCGTGCCGATATCGCTGCGCAGCCAGAGGTCGCGCACGACGGCCGTCTTGGTGCGGATGCCGATGCGGCGCCAGTCGGCGCGGATCGTCGTCGACACCGACGCGCGGTTGAAGAGCAGCACGGCACGCGATCCGTCGGCGAGCGGGCGCGCCCAGACCTGCACGTCAGGATGCGGCGACTGCACCACGAACGCCGGCGCGCCAAGCGCGTCCTGGTCCACGGCGATCACCTCGCGGTTCAGCAGGATGTCGCGCGCGTCACGCGCGACGCGCGACGTGGAATCCGTGAGTTGCCGCACGTCGTTGCCGGCGATGAGCGGCGCCGACATCATCGCCCAGAGGCTGAAGTGCGACCGGTACTCCTCGCGCGTCATCCCGCCGTTGCCCACTTCGAGCATGTCGGGATCGTTCCACGCCCCCGGCCGGGCGACGCGCGCGTGCTGCATCGAGAGATTCACGATGGCCAGCATGCTGTTCCAGTTGTCGGAGATGTCGCCGGTCGTGCGCCAGAGGTTGCCCGTCGCGGGCGCCCATTCCCACGGTTGGTTCTCCCCCCACTCGCAGATACTGAAGACGATCGGCCGGCCCGAGGCGAGCAGCGCGTCGCGCATGATCGCGTACTGGGTGCGCGCGACGAGGCCCTCGGCCCAGCACCAGTCCACCTTCACGTAGTCCACGCCCCAGGCGGCGAACGTCTTGGCGTCGATGGCTTCATGGCCGTAGCTCCCCTCGCGGCCCTCGCACGTCTTGCGTCCCGCGTCGGTGTAGATGCCGAACTTCAGCCCCTTGCCGTGGACGTAGTCGGCGAGCGGTTTGATGCCGCCGGGGAAGCGTGCGGGGTCGGCGATGAGCACGCCGGCCGCGTCACGCCCCACCTGCCAGCAGTCGTCGATGGTGACGTACGCGTAGCCGGCGTCGCGCATCCCGTTCGCCGCCATCGCGTCGGCCACCTCGCGTACGAGTTGCGCGCTCACGTTGCAGCCGAAGTGGTTCCAGCTGTTCCATCCCATGGGCGGCGTGCGGGCGAGGCCGTTGTCGGCGCGCGGTGACTGTGCGCGCGCCGCGTTCGGTGCTGCGGCCAGTGCGAGGCTCACGACGAGGGCGCACAGCGTGCGAAGTCGGATCATGACTGCTCCGGGAGACTCGAGGTCGTCGTCATGCGGCGCGCCGACGGCGCGCGCCGCGCTGTGCTACGCGAGGCGGCGCGTGAAGCAGTGCTTCTCGCCGACGAGGATCTCACTCGCATCCACGGCGGTGTAGCGCGCGATCTTCTCCGGGAAGTGCGAGAGTGCCGCGTGGTCGAATCCGCACGTCAGGAAGAGTTCGTCGGAGAACGACACGGCGAAGATCTCCTGGTAGCCGCGCGTGCGGGCGAGGCGCTCGGCGGCGGCGATCAGTCGCTTGCCGTGGCCGAGCCCCTGCGCCTCGGGCGTCACGGCGAGTGAGATGAGTTCCACGATGGACGGCGAATACTCGTCGAGCGCCACGCAGCCCACGACGGCGCCGTCGGCGTCGCGCAACACGCGATAGTCGGCGAGGTGGCCGTAGGCGAACCCCTCGGATCGCGCGAGGGTGAGCCCCTGCGGCGCGTAGCGGTTGTTCAGCGCCACCAGCGAGGGGATGTCGGTTTCGTTGGCTCGTTCGACGCGCATCAGTGTTCCAGTTGTTCGAGGCGCCGCAGCGCCACTCGTATCGGCACGACGGTCGCCGTGATGCACAATAATGCGGCGAGGCCGAAGCCCAGCGCCATCTCCAACGGACTCGACGGTTGCTTGAAGGCGATCGACGCCAGGTAGCCGTACACCGGCCGCGCCTCGAGGATCACGACGCCGCCGATCACGCCCACCGACGCCATCATGAACAGCAGGCCGCCGAAGCTCGTCGGGATCTGCGCCGCGTTCTCCGTCTCGAACTGCGGGAAGAGCGTGCCGAAGCCGATCGCCAGCCCGCTCACCGCGAACGTCATCAGGGTGATCGTGACCGTCGACACGATGAACAGGAATTCCGTCACCTGAAGCAGATAGTCCGTCACGCCGACGATGATCAGGGCGAGGATCAGGAGCGGCAGCGTCCCCACCCAGAACTTCGCCCAGAGCAGGTCCTGCATGCGCATCGGACTCGACCGCAGGAGCCAGAGCGTGCGTCCCTCGAGCGAGACCCCGGGGAAGATGAACCGCGCGGCGATGGACGCCAGCACGAATCCCGCGAGCACGAGGTTCAGGAAGGGCACGATGTTCTGCAGGAAGAACGTCACCCCTTCGCCCCGGAGCGGCAGGAACTTGATGTTGAACACGTACACCACGACGAGCACGGCGAGCAGGATGAGCTGCGACCATTGCGTGGTGTCGCGGAAGAACACGCGCAGTTCCTTGAGCACCATCTCGCGGCGCAGGACGCCGAGCGGCGAGAGCACGGAGTTGGCGAACTTCGTGAAGTAGCCTGTCTTCGCCCACCGCTGCGCGCTCTCCTGCGACTTGCTGAATCCGTTGAGATAGAGGCCGCGGTGCAGCACCGCGCCGATCACGACGAACGCTGCCGCAGTGGTCCACAGCAGGTAGAAGGCGAGCCAGTCGGTGTTCCCGTCCAGTTCGCCCATCAGCGTGCGCGACACCCATTCGCTCGGCAGGAACGGCGACGTGGGCGTGCGGAGCACCGAGACGAAGTCGACGAGCGACCGGAATCCCTCGGGGCGCGCCAGCCGCTCCGGGCGCACGAGCCGGAAGAGCAGGACGATCGCCGAGGCCGACGCGATCGCGATGACGCTGAGGATGTCGCGCGTGCGGCGCGCCGGGAACACGTTCACGAGGATCAGCGTGATGGCGCTGCCGACGACGGATGGCACGATGAGGAACGGCACGAAGGTGAGCACCGCGAGCGGCGCGAACAGCCAGCCGCCGTGGTACACCGTGCCGTACGCCGCGAACATCGGGATCGCCATCAGCGCCACCATCCAGCTGCTCGCGATCACCGTCTCGAGGAGCTTCGCGCCGTAGAGCCGCAGCCAGTCCACGGGACCGCTCACGAGCAGGTCGAGGTCCCTCGCGAGGAAGAAGCTCGAGAGCGCCGTGATCACGTTGGAGAGCAGCAGGATCGAGAAGAAGCTGATCAGCATCAGCCCGAGCAGCTTGCCGGCGAGCAGCGGGCCGATCTCCTGCACGCCGCGGAAGTACGCCAGCAGCCGGTAGAGCACGCCGAAGATCACGCCCCAGAACAGCAGGCCGACCACGGCGAGGATCGTGTATCGCGCGGTGCGCCCTCGTTCGTTGGCCACGGCGCGCGCGCGCGCCGTGAGCCACTTCGGCTCGAGCAGGTGCAGCAGGTGCGCGTCCGGTGGCGTTTCCGACGCCGGGGTGGGCGCGCCGACGACGCGCTCAGGCATCCAGGACGTCCATGAGGTCGCGCGCCGCGTTCTGACCCGTGAGCTTGAGGAAGATCTCCTCGAGCCCCGTGCCCCCGCTCGCCGCACCGGCACGCAGGTCGTCCATCGTGCCGCAGGCGGCGATCTTGCCCGCGTGAATGATCGCGATGCGATCGCACAGCGACTCCGCGGCTTCGAGCGTGTGCGTGCTCATCATGATCGTGTGGCCGCGGCGCGTGTACTCCTTGAACAGGTCGCGCAGGATCTTGATGGACTTGGGGTCGAGCCCCACGTGCGGTTCGTCCACGACGATCACATCGGGGCGGTGCACGAACGCGCTGCTCACGATGAGTTTCTGCCGCATGCCGTGGCTGTAGCTCTCCACGAGTTCGTCGCGCCATTCCTCGAGGTCGAACAACGCCATCAGTTCGCGCGCGCGGTGCTCCACCTCGGGGCCTTCCTGGCCGAACAGTCCCGCGACGAACCGCAGGAACTCCGCGCCCGTGAGCTTCTCGTAGATGAACGGCCGGTCGGGAATGAAGCCGAGTTTCGTCT
>CAIRBD010000304.1 GCA_903876745.1 uncultured Gemmatimonadota bacterium | reverse complement strand
CTGCTCACGGCCGGCGGCGATTCCCTCAAGTTGCTGCCCAAGAACGAAGTCCTCGAGATCACGCAGGAACTGCCGGAGAAGGACCGTCCGCGCATGTTCGGGATGGTGAGCAACTACGACCCCACGCTCGGACGGTTCGACTCGGTGGGTGTGAAGCGGCTCATCGGCACGCCGGCCTCGCGGCAACGGGCCGCCGTGCAGCTCGTGGATTTCGCGCAGAAGTACGGCCTCGCCGGGATCACGGTGGACTTCGAGGAAGTCCCCGACGCGATGCAGGACGACCTGTTCTCCTTCCTGCGCATCCTGCGCGCCGGACTCGCACCCGGCGGGCGGCTCCTCACGAGCGCCGTCGCCGTGAGCACCGACGAACGGCTCGCGCGCCGCTTCGCCGCCGCCAACGACTACGTGTTCCTGATGCTCTACGACGAGCATTACGGCAAGGGCGATCCCGGCCCTGTGGCGAGCCAGGCGTGGTACGAGGCCAAGGCGCGGCAGTTCCTGCAGTGGATGCCGCCCAAGAAGACGATCTTCGCGCTCGGCGCCTACGGCTATCACTGGGACGACGCGGGCGGCCGGGTGAACGGCCGCGAGATCACGTTCCAGGACGCCCTGCAGCGCGCCCGCGAGCACGGCGTGACCATCCAGTTCGACTCGACGTCGCGCAATCCGTATCTGCAGTGGAGCGACCCCGACGGCGTCGACCACGTCGCCTGGTTCCTCGACGGCGTCACCGCGTTCAATCAGGCGCGGTTCGGCGTGCAACTCGGCGCCGCCGGTACCGCCATCTGGCGCCTTGGCGACGAAGACCCGACGGTGTGGAGCGTGCTCTCGAATGACGTGCCGAACGCCGCGGCGAGCATGCTCGAGACGATGGAGCCCGGCTACGACGTGCCGTTCCTCGGGCGCGGCGACATGCTGCGCATCGTCACGCGCCCCGCCGGCGGACGTCGCATCGTCACGGTGAACAAGCGCACGGGCTACATCACGCGCGAGCGAATCACGGAAGCGCCGTCGCCGTGGATCGTGCAGCGGTTCGGGTCGGCCGATTCCATGAAGATCGCGCTGTCGTTCGACGACGGCCCCGACCCCAAGTACACGCCGTTCATCCTCGACACGCTCAAGTCGCGCGGCGTGAAGGCGACGTTCTTCATCGTCGGCAAGAACGCCAACGATCACCCCAACCTGCTCCGCCGCATCGTCCGCGAAGGGCACGAGCTGGGCAACCATACCTACACGCATCCGAACCTCGCGCTCGCGAGCCCGTTCGTGTCGCGCATGGAGATCGTGATGAACGGCCGGTTGATCGAGTCGATCACCGGGCGCCGCACGGCGCTGTTCCGTCCGCCGTACTTCGGTGACGCCGACCCCACCACGGCGAACGAGCTCGTCCCCATCGGCCTCGCCACCGACCTCGGCTACTTGACGGTCGGCGTGACGATGGACTCGCAGGACTGGCACTTCACCGACGCGCAGCAGATCATCGCGGCCACGATGGACCGCCTCGGCGCCGGCAACGTGGTGCTGCTGCACGACTCGGGCGGCGACCGCCACGCCACGGTCGAGGGCCTCGGCGCGCTCATCGATTCACTCAAGGCGAACGGCGATTCGCTCGTGCTCGTCTCGGAGCTCGCCGGCATCTCGCGCGACGAGGCGATGCCGCGCCCTGAGCCCGGCACGAACGTGTCGCGCATCGTGGATCTCATCGGGTTCGGGTTCGTCGGGTTCTTCGACACAATGCTCACCTGGACGTTCATCATCGCGATGACGCTCGCCATGCTGCGCCTCGCCTTCATCATCGGACTCGCCGCGCTGCAGCGGCGCGTGAAACCGAAGTTCGCGCCGGAGACGTACACGCCGGCTGTGGCCGTGATCGTGCCGGCGTTCAACGAGGAGAAGGTGATCGCGCGCACCGTGGAATGCCTGCTCGCGCAGGACTACGCGGGGCCGCTCGAGATCGTCGTCGTGGACGACGGTTCGCCCGACGGGACGTTCGAGGTCGCGCGCAGCACGTTCGAGGGGGAGCCGCGGGTGCGCGTCTTCCGCAAACCGAACGGCGGCAAGTCGAGTGCGCTCAACTACGGCATCGCCGAGACCACGGCGGAGATCGTCGTGTGCCTCGACGCCGACACGCAGTTCGAGCCGCATACGATCACCGCGCTCCTCGCGCCGCTCGCCGACCCGGCCGTCGGCGCGGTCGCCGGCAACGCCAAAGTGGGCAACCGCGTGAACCTCGTCACGCGGTGGCAGGCGCTCGAATACGTGACGTCACAGAACCTCGACCGGCGTGCGTTCTCGCTGCTCGACTGCATCATCGTGATCCCCGGCGCCGTGGGCGCGTGGCGCCGCTCCGCGGTGCTCGCCGCCGGCGGCTTCACCAACGACACGCTCGCCGAGGACCAGGACCTCACCATCCGCATCAAGCGGATGGGGCACCGCATCGGCTACGCGGAGCGCGCCGTCGCGTGGACCGAAGCGCCCGACACGCTCAGCGCCCTCGGCAAGCAGCGGTTCCGCTGGTCGTTCGGCACGCTGCAGTGCGCGTGGAAACACAGGGATGCCCTGCTCCGCCCGCGGTACGGCACGCTGGGCTGGGTGGCGCTCCCGAACACGTGGCTCTTCCAACTCCTGCTCACGGCACTCTCGCCGCTCGCCGACCTCGTGTTCGCCTGGTCGCTCACGAACGTCTGGCTCACCTGGCGCACGCACGGCGAGCATTTCGCGCTCACCGACCTGCGCCAGCTGATGCTGTACTACGGCGTGTTCGTGATCACCGATTGGCTGGCCGCGCTCATCGCGTTCCTCTTCGAGCCCGACGAGGAAAAGGGACTGAGCTGGCTCATCATGCTGCAGCGGTTCGTGTACCGGCAGCTGATGTACTCCGTGGTGTGGCGGAGCATCATCGCGGCATTCAGGGGCCGGGTGGTGGGCTGGGGGAAGCTGGAAAGGAAAGCAACCGTCGAGAGAGCGTAACGACTACTGACGTTGACGGTTGACCGTTAACGGTTAACGGTTAACCGTCAACCGTTAGCGTCAGTAGTAGTCATCCCGGAGGCCAGCCAAGCGCCCGACCTCCAAGAATGTGCCCGTGCAGGTGGTACACCGACTGCCCCCCGTCGCGATTCGTGTTCACCACGAACCGCCACCCGCTCTCCGCGATCCCCTCGTCGCGCGCCACCTGCTGCGCGAGCAGCGCCATCTCGCCGAACAGCGTGCCGTCCGTGAGGTCGTTCAGCGACGTCACGTGCTCGCGCGGCACGACCAGCGCGTGCACCGGCGCCTGCGCGTTGATGTCGCGGAACGCGATGCAGCGCGCGTTCTCCGCGATGATCGTCGCCGGGATGTCGCCGCGGGCGATGCGGCAGAACAGACACGAGTCAGCCATCGTGCGCTCCGGGGTTCGAGTGTGACGCCGGGCTCGCGCCCGCGGCGCTATCATCGTGCATCAGGCCGTCCCCCGCAACCTCCGCGCGCGCCGGCGCCAACGCCGCGAGCATCGTGCGCGCCACGGCGAGCCCGGCCACGGCCGCGGTCTCGAAGCGCAATACCGTGTGGCCGAGCGACACCGGCACGAACCCTGCCTCGCGCAGCGCGGCCCCTTCGGCCTCGTCGATCCCGCCCTCCGGCCCCACGGCGATCGTGACCGCGGGCAGTGCGTCGCTCGTCGCCGCGGCGAGCGCGTCG
>CAIRBD010000303.1 GCA_903876745.1 uncultured Gemmatimonadota bacterium | reverse complement strand
CGCCGCGGCGCGCTGCTGCACGACATCGGCAAGGTGCTCACGCACGAGCACGAGGGGACGCACGTGCAGCTCGGCGTGGAGGTGGCGACGAAGTACGGGGAGAACCCGCTCGTCGTGAACTGCATCGCCGCGCACCACGACGACGTGCCGCACGAGAGTGAAGTGAGCGTGCTGGTGCAGGCGGCCGACGCGATCAGCGGATCGCGCCCGGGCGCGCGGCGCGAGGCGTTCGAGACGTACGTGAAGCGGCTCGAGGGGCTGGAAAAGATCGCCTCGAGCTACAAGGGCGTCGACCGGGTGTTCGCCATCCAGGCGGGGCGCGAGGTGCGCGTCATCGTGAATCCGGACGACGTGGACGACAACCGCATGCAATCGCTCACCGAGGAGATCGCCCGCCGCGTCGAGACCGAGCTGCAGTACCCCGGTCAGATCAAGGTGGTCGCTATCCGTGAAAAGAGGTCGATGGACATTGCCCGCTGAACTGATCGACGGCGTCGCCGTCGCCAAGGAGATCCGCGCCGAGGTCGCGCGCGACGCCGCGGCGCTGCTCGCGTCGCGTGGGATCACGCCCGGATTGACCGTCGTGCTCGTGGGCGAAGACCCGGCGAGCGCCGTGTACGTGGCATCGAAGGAGAAGGCGTGCAAGGAGGCGGGGATGAACGGCGAGACGATCCGTCTCGCCGCCGACACGCCGCAGGCCGACCTGCTCGCACTGATCGACCGGCTGAACGCCGACCCGGCCGTGCACGGGATCCTCGTGCAGATGCCGGTGCCGAAGCACATCGATCCGCAGGCGGTCATCCTGCGCATCGCGCCGGAGAAAGACGTGGACGGGTTCCACCCGATCAACGTGGGACGCGTGTGGATCGGTGACGACACGGGGTTCGCGCCGTGCACGCCGGCCGGCGTGATGGTGCTGCTCGAGCGCGCCGGCGTGCGCGTGGCCGGCGCGAACGCGGTGGTGCTGGGCCGCTCGACGATCGTCGGCAAGCCGATGACGTCGCTGCTCGTGAACGCGAGTGCGACGGTCACGGTGTGCCATTCGAAGACGCGCGATCTCGCGTCGGTGACGCGCGGCGCCGACATCCTCGTGGCGGCGATCGGCCGGCCGGAGTTCGTGACGGCCGACATGGTCAAGCCCGGCGCGGTGGTGATCGACGTGGGGATCAACCGCGTGGACGATCCCACGGCGAAGCGCGGCTATCGTCTGTGCGGCGACGTGGCGTTCGCCACCGTGCGTGAGGTGGCGTCGAAGATCACGCCGGTGCCCGGCGGTGTGGGGCCGATGACGATCGCGATGCTGCTCAAGAACACCGTGCGCGCGGCGGAGCAGCGCGCGTGACCCTCCCCGGGGGATCCCCCGAGCACGCCTTCACCATCGGCGAGTTCAACGCGATGGTGAAGGACATCCTCGAAGGGTCCTTCGACGGCGTGTGGGTGCGCGGCGAGGTGACGGGATTCAAACCGCACTCGAACGGGCACTGGTACTTCACGCTGCGCGACAAGACGGCGCAGATCTCGTGCGTGGTGTGGTCGCGCGACGTGCGCCGCATCCCGGCGCCCCCGGACGAAGGGATGCAGGTGATGGCACGCGGCAAGCTCTCGCTCTTCCCGGCGCGTGGTCAGGTGCAATTGATGATCACGTCGATGGAAGCCGAGGGGGAAGGGCTCTGGCGCAAGCAGTTCGAGCTGACGCGCGCCGCGCTCGAGAAGGACGGGCTGCTCGACGCAGCGCGCAAGCGGGACATCCCGCTCTTTCCGCGCACGGTGGCCGTGGTGACGAGCGCCGACGGCGCCGCGCTGCACGATGTGATCGCGGTGATCCAGCGGCGGAATCCGCTCGTGAACATCGTGGTGGTGCCGGCGGTGGTGCAGGGCGACACGGCGCCGGACTCCCTCGTGGACGCGATCGAGCGGGTGGGGCGCTGGGGCGGGGCTGACGTGGTGATCATCGGGCGCGGCGGCGGCTCGCGCGAGGATCTGTGGGCGTTCAACAGCGAGCGCGTGGCGCGCGCCATCGCGGCGTGTCCCATCCCGACGATCTCCGCCGTGGGGCACGAGGTGGACTTCACCATCGCCGACCTCGTGGCCGATCTGCGTGCCGCGACGCCGAGCGCGGCGGCGGAGAAGGCGGTGCCGGTGCTCGAGGACGTACGGAATGCCGTGCTCGCGCTCAGCCAGTCGATCCGCGGCGGCGCGCTGCGCCGCGTGCGCGACGGCGGCGTGCGGTTGCGCCAGCACGGCCGCGACCTGTCGGCGCGCGCGTTGCGCGTGACGGAACGGCGGCGCGCGAAGTTGCAATCGATGGTGGCGCGACTCAAGGGATTGAGTTTGCGGATCGCCGCGCCGCGCCGCGCGCAGTGGCAGGCGGCGGCGGCGCGACTCGAGGGGCTGAGCCCCTTGGGAACGCTGGCCCGCGGCTACGCCGTTGCCAAAGGCGCGGACGGACGCGCGCTGTCGCGGGCCGCGGCGTTCACGCCGGGATCTGATTTCGCCTTGCAGTTGCACGATGGCCTCGTGCGCGCGACGGTGCGCGGGGTCGAGTTGGGTGCGCCACCGTCAGCCCTCCGCTGAGACCCCGATGAGCTTCGAAACCACACTGCAGCGCCTCGACCAGATCGCCGCGAGTCTCGACCGCGACGACCTCTCGCTCGAGCAGGCCCTCGCGCTGTTCGAGGAGGGGATCGCCAAGCTGGCAGAGGCGAACACGGAACTCGCGCGCGCCGAAGGGCGTGTGGCGCAGCTCGTGGAGCAGGCCGACGGCGCGCTCGAGGTGCGTGGGTGACCACCGGCGTGCACCCTGCCGTCGATTTCTCCGCCGACCGTGCCGCGGTGGGGGCGGCGCTCGCGCGCCTCGCCGCCGAGCAGCTGGTGTGCGTGGACGGCGCGGTGGCGGAGAGCGTGCGGTATTCCCTCGCGGGCGAAGGCAAACGGCTGCGTGCGGTGCTGCTCCTCGCGGCGTATCGGGCCGCCGGTGGTACCGGCGACGCGAGTGCGCTCGCGTCCGCGGTGGAAGTGGTGCACGCCTACTCGCTCGTGCACGACGACCTTCCGTGCATGGACGACGACGACATGCGTCGCGGCCGCCCAACAGTGCACAAGGTGTACGGTGTGGCTGCGGCGACGGCCGCGGGACTCGTGATGGTGCCGCTCGCGGCGCGGGCTGCCGTCGAGGCGGCGACGGCGCTCGGTTTGTCGAGCGCGGCCACGGGCGAGATCGTGCGCACGCTGATGCGTGCGTCCGGCGCCGGCGGCATGGTGGGCGGCCAGCTGCTGGATCTCGAGGGGGAGGGACGGTCCCTGACCCTCGAGGAACTCGAGCGCGTGCATCGGCTCAAGACCGGTGCGTTGATCGCCGTGAGCGTGCGGCTGGGCGGGCTCGCCGCGGGCGCACCGCCCGACGTGGTGGCGGCGTTGGATCGGTACGGCGAGGCCATCGGGCTCGCTTTCCAGATCGCCGACGACGTACTCGACGTCACCGCGACGAGTGACGAACTCGGCAAGACGGCGGGGCGAGACCTCGCCCTGCAGAAGAGCACGTATCCCGCACTGCTGGGCGTGGAGGAGGCGCGCGCGCGCGCCGAATGCTTGTGCGCCGAAGCGTGCGCGGTATTGGACGACGCCGGCATCACGTCGCCGGCGCTCGCGCAGCTCGCCCGACTGATCGTGCACCGCCGCTCGTGACCCCTCGAATGAACCTGTCCTCGACGCACCCATGAAGATCCTGCCCCGCATCCAGTCTCCGGCCGACGTCCGCACGCTCTCGCTCGAGGAGATGACCCTCCTCGCCGAGGAGATGCGTGCCTATCTCATCGAGTCGTGTTCGATGACGGGCGGCCACATCGGTGCCGGACTCGGTGTCGTGGAGCTGACGATCGCGCTGCACGCCGCATTCGACACGCCCAACGACCAGCTCGTGTGGGACGTGGGGCACCAGGGCTATCCGCACAAGATCCTCACCGGGCGCACGGCGCAGATGCACACGCTGCGCCAGGAAGGCGGGTTGAGCGGGTTCCTCAAGCGCAGCGAGAGCCCCTACGACGCGTTCGGCGCCGGACACGCGGCGACCTCGATCAGCGCGGGCTACGGCATCGCCGTGGGGCGCGACCTGCGCGGCGAACAGTTCAAGGTGGTCGCCGTCATCGGCGACGGATCGCTCGGCAGCGGGCTCGCCTACGAGGGACTGAACAACGCCGGCGCGTCGGGGAGCGACTTCATCGTCGTGCTCAACGACAACGAGATGTCGATCGCGCCGAACGTGGGGGCGATGCACAAGTACCTCACGTCCATCCAGCGCAACCCGATCTACAACCGCATCCGCTCGGCGCTCGGCGAGATGGCCGACCACGCGCCCGGCGTGCTGCACGACGCCGGCAAGGTGCTGCGGAAGTGGGAGGAGAGCGTGAAGACGTTCCTCACGCCGGGCGTGCTGTTTGAGGAACTTGGCTTCCGCTACTTCGGCCCCATCGACGGCCACGACACGGCGCAGATGCTCGACACCTTCCGTGCCGTGCGCGAGATGAAGGGGCCGCGTCTCGTGCACGTCGTGACGCAGAAGGGGAAAGGGTTTCCCGCCGGGGACCACGTGGAGAAGTGGCACGCGCTCCCGGCGGGGCACGACCCGGCCACCGGCAAGCAGCGGAAGACGGCCACGACGACGCCCAATCCGAACTACACCGCGGTGTTCGGGAAGGGACTCGCCGAGTTGATGATGGAAGACGACCGGCTGGCCGCGATCACCGCGGCGATGCCGAGCGGCACCGGCATCAACATCGTGCAGAAGGCGCATCCGAAGCGCGTGTTCGACGTGGGCATCGCCGAAGGGCACGGCGTGACGATGGCCGCCGGCATGGCGACCCGCGGCGTGCGGCCGGTGGTGACCATCTACTCGTCGTTCATGCAACGTGCATACGACAGCATCGTGCACGACGTGGCCGTGCAGCGACTGCCCGTGATCTTCGCGATGGACCGCGCGGGACTCGTGGGCGAAGACGGCGAGACGCACGCCGGCCTGTACGACATCGCGTTCATGCTCTCCGTGCCGAACATGACCGTGACGGCACCCAAGGATGGTCGTGAGTTGATCGGGCTGCTCCGCACGGCGATGGCGCACGAGACGGGGCCGTTCTCGGTGCGCTATCCACGCGACCTCGCACCGGACCTCGTGCCGGCCGCCTCCGAGATCGCGCCGGTGGCGGCGCGCACGTGGGAGGTGCTGCGTCGCGGGCACGACGTGGCGATCCTCGCCGTCGGCACCATGGTGGCGCAGTCGATGGCGGCGGCGGAGACGCTCGCCGCCGAGGGACTCTCCGTGACGGTGGTGAACTGCCGCTACCTCAAGCCGTACGACGAACTCACGCTGGCGGCGCTCGTCGCCGACCACAAGCAACTGCTCGTCGTGGAGGAAGGGACGGTGGTGAACGGCTTCGGCGCGTTCATGGCCGCGGTGGTGCAGGACATGACCGGCAACGTGCGCGTCCACGCGCACGGGGTGCCCGACCGCATCGTCTATGCGGCGTCGCGCGCCCGGCAGCTCGCGCAGTGCGGACTCGACGCGGCGGGGATCGCCGAGCGTGTGCGCGCGCTGTTGCAGAGCGAGGCGGTCGCCGGATGAAACGCATCGGCGTGATCGCGCACCCGGGCTACGAGGGGATCGCCGAATGCTTGGCGGTGCTCGCGCGTGAAGCGCCCCGGATGGGACTCGACGTGCAGCTCGAACAGCATCTGCTCGAGGGGGCGTCAGGGTTCGGGTCGCTCGGTCACCCGAGCGGCCTCGACGGGATGATCTCGCTGGGTGGCGACGGCACGCTGCTGCGCGCCGCGCGGTACCTCGACGACGTCGACGTCCCCGTGCTCGGCGTGAACCTGGGACGGCTCGGGTTCCTCACGAGCTGTCAGGTGCGGGAGTTCCCGGCGCTGTTGCCCGCCTTCGCGGCGGGGGAGTTCTTGCGCGACCGGCGCATGACGCTCGAGGCCACGTCGACCGGCATCACGGGAGTCCCGAGCGTGCGGCTCCGCGCGCTCAACGACGTGGTGCTGCACAAGGGCGGGTTCGCGCGCGTGCTCCGCGTGCAGCTGTCGGTGAACGGCGAGCAGATCGGCGTGCTCGCGGCCGACGGGATCGTCGTGTCCACTCCGACGGGCTCCACCGCCTACTCCCTCTCGGCGGGCGGCCCGATCGTCGCGCCGACCATCGAGTCGATCCTCCTCACGCCGGTCGCCCCGCACACGATGGCCGTGCGTCCGCTGCTGCTGCCGCCCGACGCGGAGATCACGCTGCAACCGGAAGATGCGCCACCGGAGATTCTGGTGACGGTGGACGGGCAGGTCGGTACCAACTTGGGCACTGGACATGCGCTGGTGGTGCGGCGATCGCCGCATCCGGTGACGCTCGTGCGCTTCTCGGGCACGACGTTCTTCGACCGCCTGCGCCGAAAGCTCGGTTGGGGGGGACTCGCCGAGCGGGACGAGTGAGGTGCTGACCGAACTGCGCATCCGGAACTTCGCGATCATCGAATCGGTGACCCTGCCGCTGGGGCCGGGCTTCAACGCCCTCACCGGCGAGACGGGCGCGGGTAAGTCGATCATCGTGGGCGCGCTCGGCCTGCTCGTGGGCGAGCGGGCCGCGAGCGACCTGGTGCGCACCGGTGCCGAGAAGGCGACGGTGGAGGGGGTGTTCGATGTTGGCGGCGCCCCGCCCATCCTCGCGGCGCTCGACGCACACGGGCTCGAGGCCGAACACGGGACCGTGGTGCTGAAGCGCGAAGTGTCGGCGAGCGGCGGTCGCGCGCGCGCGTGGGTGAACGGCACGCCCGTCACCGCGGCGGTGCTCTCCGAACTCGGGCGGCTGCTCGTGACCGTGCACGGCCAGCATGAGGCCCACGCGCTGCTCGATGAGGATTCGCAGCGCGACATCCTCGACGCGTTCGGCGACGCGGTGCCGGAGGCGAGCGCGGTCGCCGCGGCCTACGCCGAGGTGCTCGGGGCGCGCGGCGCGCTGCGCGACCTCGAACGACGGCGCGACGAGGCGGCACGCCGTGCCGATTGGCTGCGGCACGTCGCGCGCGAAGTCGG
Organism: uncultured Gemmatimonadota bacterium; assembly: GCA_903876745.1. Classification (GTDB taxonomy): domain Bacteria; phylum Gemmatimonadota; class Gemmatimonadetes; order Gemmatimonadales; family Gemmatimonadaceae; genus Fen-1231. Next base: position 110 of record CAIRBD010000303.1, on the reverse strand, counting down.
CGAGGCGAAGCTCGCCGAAGGGGAGGAGGCGCGGCTCGAGGACGAGGCGCGGCGGCTCGCCCACGCCGAGGAGTTGCGAGCGCTCGCCGGGGAGATCGGCGACGTGCTCG
>CAIRBD010000302.1 GCA_903876745.1 uncultured Gemmatimonadota bacterium | reverse complement strand
CCCCTCCCCCTTTCCTTCCCCCTCCCCCTCCCACTCAAAAAGCTCCCCAACCGGTTGACCGCGCCGATTGGTTCCAGTATGTTCAAAGACTGTTCCGTGCCGCCCGCCGGGCGATCCACGTAGAATCAGATCGACGAACACATCAGGGCAGAATGCCGACGATCAACCAGCTCGTTCGCCAGAGCCGTCGGGCCGTTGTCGCCAAAGACAAGGCTCCCGCGCTCAAGGCGAATCCGTTCAAGCGTGGCGTGTGCACGCGCGTCTACACCACCACGCCGAAGAAGCCGAACTCCGCGCTCCGCAAGGTCGCGCGTATCCGCCTCACCAACGGCTTCGAAGTCACCGCCTACATCCCGGGCGAAGGGCACAACCTGCAGGAGCACTCGATCGTGCTCATTCGCGGTGGCCGTGTGAAGGATCTTCCGGGTGTGCGTTACCACATCGTGCGCGGCAAGCTCGACGCCTCCGGCGTACAGGGCCGCAACAAGAGCCGCTCCAAGTACGGAACCAAGAAGCCCAAGGCCGGTGCGGCCGGAGGTAAGAAGTGAGCCGCCGCAAGAAGAGTGTAAAGCGCGTCATCCTTCCCGACGCGCGCTACGACAGCCAGACGGTGTCGAAGTTCATCAACGTCCTGATGTATCAGGGCGAGAAGGCCACGGCCGAGCGCATCTTCTACGGCGCGATGGATCTCGTGGAGAGCCGCACCTCGCAGCCCGGCGTGAACGTCTTCAAGCAGGCGCTCACCAACCTGAAGCCCGTGGTCGAAGTGAAGAGCCGCCGCGTCGGCGGTGCCACGTACCAGGTGCCGGTCGAAGTGCGTCCCGAGCGTCGTACGGCGCTCGCCATGCGCTGGCTGATCAGCTATTCGCGCGACCGCAACGAGAAGTCGATGGCCGAGAAGCTGGCCGCCGAAGTCATCGCCGCGTCGAAGGGAGAGGGCAACGCCGTCAAGAAGAAGGAAGACACGCACCGCATGGCCGAGGCCAACAAGGCCTTCGCCCACTATCGCTGGTAGTCGCGGCACGCGAAGCCTTGCACGAGAACGGCGCCCTCATCGGGGCGCCGTTCTTCGTTAGCACGACCGCTTCTTCCCTTTCGTCGCGGTGCCTCCGCCCGGGGGCGGCGGAGCGGGCTGCGAACCGGCGCGTGGCAGCAACGGGATGAGGCTGGGAACGTCCGTCGCCGGTGCGCCCGGGGGGGCGCGATCCGCGGTCGCCGTGTACGGGCTGCCTGCGAATGCCGCGAGCACGCCGAGCACTGCGGCGGAACTCGCCAGCCGTCGCGGCGTCAGGACGGGGCGGTGCGCCGCATGCTTGCGGGTCGACTCGCTCGCACTCGGCATGCTCGCACTCGGCATGCTCGCACTCGGCGTACGCGCGCCGCGCGCCGCCGTCCGCCGCTCGATCGCCTCGGCGCCGACGAATCCCGCTAATGCCATCGCGACGACGCCCGCCACGACGACGCCGTACGGCAGGTGCAGCAGCGACGGAAGCGTGAATGTGCCGCGCGCCGTGCTCTCATAGAACGGCTGCAACGGCGTGAACGCGAGTCCGGTGCCGAGCACGCCGAGGAACATCCCAACGGCCAGCAGTAATCCGTCGATCCGGCCCGTGGCGGCCGACGCGCACGCCGTGCCTGGGCAGAGGCCGCCGATCACGAACCCCGCGCCGAAGACGAGCCCGCCCACGAACTGTGGAGCAAGGAAGGTCTCGGGCACGTACACGCGCGAGAGGTCGAGCACGCCGAGCCGTCCCAGCCAGAACGCACCGAGCATGGCCGTGACGATGGCGCTGAACATCACCTTGAAGACCGTGAGGTCGGTCAGATAGAACTGGCCGGCGAGTTTGCGGGCGCTTCCCATGCCCGCGCGCTCGAGCGCCCAGCCGAAGGCGACGCCGATCCCCACGGCGGCGAACAGCGATCCGGTGTCGCCGACGAAGCCGAACTCGGAGAGTGGCGTGAAGGGCGTCATGTCCATGCCTTCCGGACGAGCGGCGCGACGAGGTACGCGCCGGCGAACGCCATCAGCATGAAGATCCAGCTGCCGACGCTGAGCAGGGCGCCTCCCGTGAGGGCCTGCCCGCTGGTGCAGCCGCGGGCCAGGACGGCGCCCACTCCCATGAGTACGCCACCGGCGAGGGCGGCGGCGAGGCGGGTGCCGTTCGAGACGCGCGGGCCGTGCTCGATCTCGGCGCGCACGCGGCCCGCCAGCCACGCCGAGGCGAACGCGCCGACGAGGACGCCGGCGATCTCGAAGAGGAGCCAGTTCCGCCAGGGGCCGCCGTCAGCGCCGAGGTAGTCGGAGAAGTAGGCGGAGGCCCCAGCGCGGGTCGGGGCGAGGGCGTTCGTGAGGCCGGCCGCAGACGTGGCGAAGGCTCCCGAAGCGCCGAGCCCTCGCCCGACGATCACATAGGCGGCCAGGAGGACGAGTCCGAGCCCGACCCCCGCGAGGTAGGGATTGGCGTAGGGGCGCGGAGACGTCGAGGTGCGGAGCGGTGGCATCAGCACAGCCGGTGGCGGTACACCGTTAACGCTAAACAGTTAACCGTCGGCAGGTTGTGAAGTTGCCTTGCTCGGCCCGTTGACAAACGCCCGTCCGCGGCTATCTTCCCTTGGCTCTGGCCAATCTGTTCCGGTCGGAGTTTTGCGCCCGGCGTACTGCGTGCCGGCATATGGGTCCGCCAACGTTTCGGCAGGTGATGAAACGCGCGGAGATTGCGGGATCACAATCGGCTGGTCGCTTTCGCCTCGTGCGCACGCAACCGGCTCCCGAAAAAGAACGCAGGACAATCTGACGTTGGAGCGGGTCGCAGCAGGTCGGCGACCGCCGGGCAACACTCCAGCGCGCCGTGGGTCCCCTTCCGTGCAGCAGTGGCGGATGTACCCGGCGAGTACGGATGGATACCGGCTTCGGCCCGCGTTTCGCGGGGCGGGGTGGCTGATCCACCCGTTTTTCTATTTCGAGTCGCACGACCTATGAATGACGAAGTTCAACCGGCCGCGGGTTACGCGGACTGCATGATAAAGGACACCTGAGACGATGGCTCGTACCACCGAACTCAAGTACTACCGCAACATCGGCATCATGGCCCACATCGATGCCGGGAAGACCACGACGACTGAGCGCATCCT
>CAIRBD010000301.1 GCA_903876745.1 uncultured Gemmatimonadota bacterium | reverse complement strand
GCCCCTGCCCGTTCGCCAGCATCGTCCAGAATCGGCGCAGGGTCTCGGCGGGCACCCGAGGGCCGAACTGCGGGACATCGCGCTCGAGATACGTGCGGATGAACGCCGTGCGCCACGCGAGACTCGCGGCGTCGGAGCGCGCCAATAAGCTGTCGGGAAAGCCGCCGCGCAGCCAGAGCCGGTCGATGCTCTTTCGGTCGGCGGCGACTTCGCCCGCGTGGATGGGCGTGAGTTCGAGAAACGCGATGCGTCCCGCCAGTGACTCCGATGACTGTCGCAGGAGGTCGAGCGACGCCGAGCCGAGCACGAGGAACTGGCCCACGCGCGCCCCGCGCCGACGGCGGCGGTCGGCGACACCGCGCAGCACCGCGAACAGCTCCGGCACGCGATGGATCTCGTCGAGGATCACGAGGCGCCCTTCCTGGGTGTCGAAATAATCCGCGGGCTCGGTGAGTCGCGCCCGGTCGGCCGCAGTCTCCAGGTCGAGGTAGCGCGCGCGCGCGGCTCCCCGTCGCTCGGCGATCTCCTGCGCGAGCGTCGTCTTGCCCACCTGGCGGGGTCCGAGGAGGCCCACGACGGGAAACTCCTCGAGGGCCGTGTCGAGGCGGGGAAGCAGGGAGCGCTCGATCATCCTCGCAATTATGCCATGTCGTGGCAGATTTGCAAGGACGCCGACCGGGATCGATTTGAGGGCCCGTCGGCAGTCGTCTGGGGCCACCCGCCATATCGACGATGGTGACAGGAGCAGCGATCACCGATTCTGGCGATTCGGAGCGCGACTCTACGGACACACTGATGGAAACGCCCCGCCACTTCACCCAGCCAAACACCAGACCCCGCACCGGCACCAAGCCGTTGCGGGGTCTGCGTTTCCATCCGGATGGGCCATCGAGGAGTTGATCCGCAGGAGAGCAAAGCTCAACCTCGGACCTCACGCGTCTCAGGCGACCCCGCAGGTGCTCCCCGTTGCTCACGGTGTCGAGCGGCAACGGCTTCTGAAATCCCTTGCGGTAACAGCAACGGCCAGCAACGGCCAGCGACGCGCGCGTCTGTTACCGCCGATGTGACCACTCCGGCGAACGGCGCACCACGACGTTCTACCACGGCGTGCGGCACTGCGCGTCGGCGCGTCCCGCCACGCGTACCCACTCGTATCCTGCGCGCCGCGTCTCCTTGCCATCGACGACCTGCGCCGACACCTCGCGCCGCTCGAAGCACGGCCCGAAAGCATCGGAGGCGGGCACGAGGGTCTGTGTTCCGGCAAGGATGATGTTCTGGAACATCGCACCCGCTTCAGCGCCGGCCTCGCGAACGACGATCTCGATCCACGCTGCGTGATCCAGCGTGACACCGCTCGCTCGACGCACGAACAGTTCCTGCAGCACCGCATCGAGATTCCGCGCGCCGCCGGAGTGCGCCCGTATCCGTGAGTCGAGGTCGGCGAAATAGAGACTGCTGCGCACGTACGGCATGTGCCGGACATTGTTGTCCGTAAAACCAACGCGCATGATCGAGTCCGCCGACAAATTGCGTGCGGCGTTGTCATAGTATTCACGGAAGGCGCGATTGACGTCTTTCCCGTAGTCCTCGACCGACGTGAAGCCACCACGCATCGGCAGCAGGCGCGTGTAGTACGTGTTCAATCCCTCGCTGAACCAGCTGGAGATGCCATCCGGCGCTTTCACCGCGCCGACGAACAGGTGGCCCATCTCGTGCGTGAACGTCTCGCGCGGTGATTGCCCCTGCGGCGCAGCCCCAGGTTGCCGCGCTGCGGCACCACCCATGAACGACGCGCCGAGAGCCGTTCCCCCTTGGGCGCCCACGCGCACGAACACGCGGTAGCTCGGCAAGGGATCGAGATAGCGGTAGGCTTGGCCGAGATACGCATACATCGTCGCCGTCCAACGCATTTCCGGTTCCGGGTCCCACGCCGGCGTCCCCAGCCATACCGCGCTGAATCCTTCGGAGCCGGCCTGTGCCGGGTATCTGCCCAGGGGGCCCGCCATGATCCATCCCTGCCTCACCTCGGCGGCGGAGCCATCGAGCTGCACGTCTCCGTCGCCAAAGGACGTGACGCCAGTGGATCCCGCCGCCAGATCGCTGAGATCCCAATGCACGCGTGTGGTCACGCGCGCTGGCGTTTCAGGAAGCACGAGAAACCCGGATCCGGCTCCGCTCACGCCGCCGGCCGTCGCGAACAATCCGAACGGCGGTTCGCGGAGTGCTTTGTCCGGAGCGAGCGAGCGATAGACGATCGTCAGTGGGAAGCGTACCGCCCGTACCGCTCGCCAGTGACGATAGAACGGGAACCCCCCGGCATTCGGTGCGTCATCTTCGATGCGGAAGGGCACCGCACCGAGCGCATCGCGAACGTCGAGGTTCCGGACCCGATCGGCGATGCCCGCGACGCCGGCATACGTGATCGGCGCGTTCAGGCTGAATACCGAAGCCGCCGAGTCCGACGGCAGCTGCACGACCGTACGCACTTCGATCGCCGCGACCTCGGCACCGCCGTC
>CAIRBD010000300.1 GCA_903876745.1 uncultured Gemmatimonadota bacterium | reverse complement strand
CTGGTCGGGTCCGGCCGGCGCGCGGCGTGTGCTGCGCGACGCCCGCGTGGAAGCAGCGGTCCTCGAGACGGCCCGCGGCGGGATCCTTCGCCGCGGGCTCGCGGTGACGCGCGCGCAGGCGGCGATCGTCACGAACGTGCAGCTCGACCATCTGGGCGAGTACGGCATCGCGACGCACGACGAGATCGCGGCGGTGAAACTCGTCGTGGCCCGCGGGCTCGCACCGAACGGCGTGCTCGTGCTGAACGCCGACGACGCGCGGCTCGCCGCGGCCCGCCACGTCTGGAACGGCACCACGGCGTGGTTCTCGCTCGACGAGCGGGCGCCGCGCCTTCGCGCGGCGCGGATCGCCCGCGCGCCGATGGCGTTCCTCTCGGCGGCGGGGGTCCTCACGCTCGTGGCAGACAGCACGACCTTTCCGCTCGGACGCGCCGTGGATCTTCCCATCACGGCCGGCGGCCGCGCGCGCTACAACATCGCGAACGCGCTCGGTGCCGCGCTCGTCGCGTACGCGATGGGAGTTCCGGCCGTCACGATCGCCGGTGTACTGGCGCGTTTCGGCCGAGACCGCGGCGACAACCCCGGCCGACTGATGCGGTGGACGATCGACGGCGCCACCGTGCTGGTGGACTACGCGCACAAGCCCGAGGGGATCGCGGGGTTGCTCGAGGTGGCGCGCGACGCGCGCAGCGCCGGCGGCCGGCTGCTCGTGCTGCTGGGCCAGGCCGGCAACCGCGAGGACGACGCGATCCGCGCGCTGGCGCGGGTGGTGGCGGCCGAGTGTCCCGACGTAGTGGTGCTGAAGGACATCGACGGCTTCATGCGCGGGCGCGAGCCGGGCGAGGTCCCGGCGCTGCTCGGCGACGAACTCGTGCGTCAGGGGGTGCCGGCGCAGGCGATCGTGACCGTGCTCGCCGAGTCGGAGGCAGCGCGTGCGCTCGTCGGTCGCGCGCGCGCAGGTGACGTGGTGGTGCTACCGGTGCACGGGCAAGAGGCGCGCGACGAGGTGGTCGCGTGGCTCGATGCCGAGGAACGCCGCACCGCGCCATGACGGCGCGGCGCGGGTCACCACCCGACGGTCGTCAGGGCGCCTTGATCTCATATTCCTTCGGCGGCTCGGCATCGAGCAGCCAGCGCACGAAGTAATCCCAGCGACGGCGCATCATGTAATTCGACGCGTTGCCGTAGCCGTGCGCCTGATTGGGAAGCATGAGGAGATCGAAGTCCTTGTTGGCCTTGATGAGCGCGTCGGCCACGAGCAGGGTGTTGTCGGGGGGGACGTTGTTGTCGAGCGTGCCGTGGGCGAGCAGCAGGTGCCCCTTGAGGTTGCGCGCCATCGTCTGGTTGGCTTCCTGGTTGTAGCTGTCGGCACCGCCGTCGGCACCTTTCATCACGAGCCCCTGGTAGCGCTCGCCCCAGTCGTCCTCGTAGTCGCGCTGGTCGTGGTTCCCCGACTCGGCGATCCCCACCTTGAAGAAGTCGGGAAAGCGGAACAGGGCGTCGGCAGTGATGAACCCGCCGCCGGAGTGGCCCCACATCGCGGCCTTGTCGATGTCGATCCACGGGTATTGCGCGGCGAGTGCCTTCATCGCGGCGACCTGATCGGGGACGGTATTGTCGCGCCCCATCGCGCCGTAGTACGAATCGTGGAACGACTTGGAGCGCCCCGGCGTGCCGCGCCCGTCGAGGGAGACTACCACGAAGCCCAGTTCGGCGAGGGCCTGCTTGTCGCCGTGCGCGGCGGCAAAGTTGCGGGCACCGACGCTACCCGACTGCGGTCCCGGGTAGGCGTTGTTGATGATCGGATATTTCTTGGTGGCGTCGAAGTTGGTGGGACGGAAGAGCTGCCCGTAGAGGTCGGTCTTGCCGTCGGCGGCCTTCACGTGGAAGAGGATGGGCGGCTTCCAGCCCGCCGCGAGCAGCTTGGAGACGTCGGCGTGGTCGAGGGGCAGCACCACGTTGCCGTTCGCGTCACGCAGCACGGTGACGGGCGGGGCGACGGCGGTGGAATACGTGTCGACGATCCATTTGCCGTCAGTGGAGAGCTGCACGGTGTGATCGCCGTCGTCGGGCGTGACGGAGACCTGCGGTCCCTTGCCGTCGAGGCCGATGCGGTAGAGGTGCCGCAGATAGGGGTCCTGCCCCTTCTCGCGCCCCATGGCTTCGAACCACACGGTTCGAAGCTTCTCATCGATGCGCACGATCGACGTGACGGGCCCTTCACCGCTCGTGATCTTGTTCTTCAGTTTGCCGGTGACGAGGTCGTACAGGTAGAGCTGTCCCCAGTCGTCGCGCTGCGAATACCAGACGATCTCTCCGGTGCCCCAGAGCACGCGCCAGCCGGTGCGTGATTCGAAGTGCGTCGACACGGTCTCGTCGAACAGCGTGCGCACGTCGCCGGACTTCGCGTCGGCCACGCGGACGACGGCCGACTTGTGGTCGCGCGTTGTGGAGACGAGGGCGAGCTGCGCGCCGTCGGGGCTCCAGTTGTAGTCGGCCATCGTGATGTTGTCGCCGATGGACCCGCGATGCGGATCGGCGGGCATCTTGAGGCGGACGACGCTCTTGGTGTCGACGTCGATGACCACGTGATGGATCATCTGGATGACGCTGTCGCCGGGAAGCGGGTACTTCCATTGCTTGAGCACGGGGTGGCCGACCTTCGTCTCGACGAGATACATCTCGCCCACGTGCCGCTCGTCCTGCTGGTTGGTCGCGATCTTCTTCGAATCAGGCGACCAGAGAACGATGGCGCGGTCGCTCGTGGCCCAGCCGGCGTTGTCGGTGGCGTAGCCGAAATCCTTCACGCCGTCGGTCGTGAGCTGTGTTTCGGTGCCGCTCGCGACGTCGCGCACCCAGAGGTTGTACTCCTTGATGAAGGCGGCGCGTTTGCCGTCGGGCGAAAGGACGCTGTTCCCCGCCCCGCCGCGGCCGCCGCCGCCCGCGCGACCGCCTGCCCCGCCGCGCCCACCCGCTGCCGGCATCTCGGGCACACCGGCGCAGTTGGCGCGCTGCGCGTCGCACACGACGCGCGACTTCTTCGCCGGGTCGATGAGCACCTGCTCGCGGCCCGTGGCGGTGGTGCTCACGTACCAGAACCGGCCGTCAGGGAGCCACGTGGCATTCACCGTGCCGCCGACGACGAGCGGATTCACGCTCGTTCCGAGCATCTTCGCGGCACGATCGTAGTCGGCCGTGGTAAGGGCGTGGCGTTGGGCGAGCCCGGGGCTCGCGGCGGCGATGAGCAAGAGACCGCCGACGGCGGCTCGCAGGACGACTCGCATCAGACTCTCCTTCGGGGTCACGCGGAAAAGGACTTTCGGTTGACGACTGCGGCCGGGGCCGACGACGATGACGAGGCTCAGTTGCCCGGGTGATACGTGCGTTCGGCATGCGCTTCGACGTCGGCGCGATAGAAGAACACGTCCTTGAACTGCTGCTTGGTGTACCGATCGGCCTGGTCGGTGAAATGCTTCGAGGCGGGATCACCGCTCTCGCCGCCGGCGAGGAGGCTCTTCGCTTTGATCGTGGGACCGAACTCGACGACCGCCTCGAAGCTGTTGCCGACGTCGCCGTAGATCTTCTTGGTCTTCGTCGGCGTGGTCTGGCCGAACGAGGCGAGCGAACCCCACGCCGACGACGTGAACGCCACCGGCAGGCTCGGCTTGCTGTCGTCGAACGGCTGCACGATGTCGCCGGTGAGCCGCTGGAACCGGTTGATGTCGCCCCACGGCGTCTTCCACGTGCCGAAGTCGGCGGCCAGCTTGGCCGACGCGCGAGCGAGCGCGTCGAGGCGGTCCTTCGGCGTG
>CAIRBD010000299.1 GCA_903876745.1 uncultured Gemmatimonadota bacterium | reverse complement strand
CGGTGAGCCGCGCGGCACGCAGCCCGATGGCATCCAACGTCACGGCGGCTTCCTCCGCCACCGGCAGATCGCCGGTGCCCGCGGTGACGACGAGCACGGGACGACGCGCCGCGCGCTTCGCGTCGGCATCGGGGGCGGTGACACCGCGGAGCAGCACGGTGCGTGCGACTTCGTTGCGTTCCGCCGCGGTGAACGCGGCACAGAGCGCGTCACGTTGCGCGGCCGACGTGCGCGTCACAAGAAATCCGTCGGCATGCGCGGCGAGACGCTCGCAGATCGCGATGGTCTGCTCGACGGTCTTCCCTTCGCCGAACACGACTTCCGGATACCCGCTGCGCAGCGCGCGATGGTGGTCGATCTGCGCGAACGCGAGCGATTCCACCGGCGCGCGATCGAGCTGGGACAGCGCGGCGTCGACGCTCGCGCGTCCGGCGGCGACGTCGTCGAGCAGCGCGCGCACGCGGTCGCGCTTCACGGCGACGCGGCCTCGACCGATCCGTGCGCGAGATAGTCCGAGAAGATCCCCTCGACTTCTCCGAAACTGTTCACCTGGTGCAGCTTGCGGCGCAGGTCGGCCGAGTTCGGCAGCCCCTTCACGTACCAGCCGAGGTGCTTGCGGAACTCAAGGGCCGCGCCGAGCGGGTCGTGCTCGTACGACTGCACCATGCGAGCGTGATCGAGCGCGATCCTGAAGCGCTCCTCGACGCCGGGGGTCGCCGGCATCGGCTTCCCTTCCAGCAGCGCCCGGGCCTGCGTGAAGATCCACGGCTGCCCGAACGATCCGCGCGCGATCATCACCCCGGCGCACCCCGTCTCCTGGCGCATCCGGAAGGCGTCCTCGGCGGTCTTGATGTCGCCGTTGCCGATCACGGGGATCTCAAGTGCCTGCGTGAGGGCGGCGATCTCATCCCAGTGCGCGTGTCCGGTGTACATCTGAGTACGCGTCCGCGGGTGCAGTGCGATCGCCTTGACGCCGGCATCTTGGCACCGGAGCCCGATCTTCACGGGGTCGCGCATCTCCTCGTTCCATCCGCTCCGGATCTTGCACGTGACCGGCAAGTGCGTGCCCCGCACCACGGAGCGGATGATCTCCTGCACGAGGTCCAGGTCCTTCAGGCACCCCGACCCGCCGTTGCGGCGCACCACCTTCTTCACCGGACAGCCGAAGTTGATGTCGATGAACTCCGGCTGGAACACGTCGGTCACCAGCGCGGCCGCTTCACCCATCGCCTGCACGTCGGACCCGAAGATCTGCACGCCGATGGGACGTTCGTCGGCGCCGAACTTCAACTTGTTGACGGTGGCCGGGTTGTCGCGCCGGATGCCCTCGGCCGACAGGAACTCGGTGACCACGACGTCGGCGCCCCACTGCCGGCACAGCCGCCGGAACGGCGACTCCGAGACCCCGGCCATGGGGGCCAGGAAGAGGGGCACGTCGTGAGCGGCGGGGTACGGGAACGGGGGCATTCCTTGCAACCTAAGCGGACGGGCAACTGCTTGCAACAACGTGATTTGACTCGACTCGCGCCAGGCAGTATGTTCCGTGTTCACACAGCTAATGCGCGGCGCGGTTGACGCGCCGTTTCACGGTGAGGACGCAGCATGGAATTGCGCGAGTTCTTTTCCGAGGATGCGGTCAAGCTCGACCTCGAAGGCACCACCAAAGATGAGGTCCTCAAGGAGCTCATCGGCCTGCTCGGCCTCGACGACAAGAACGAGGCGATGCTGTTCAAGATGTTGAAGCGGCGCGAGAATCTCGGTTCCACGGGCATCGGCCGCGGCATCGCGATCCCGCACTGCCGCTCGCTCGTGGTTAGCAAGTTGCGCGTGGCCTTCGGACGGAAGAAGGACGGCCTCGACTTCAAGGCGATCGACGACAAGCCGGTGCAGTTCTTTTTCCTAATCGTCGCGCCGCCGCTTGAGGTGTCGAACCAGTACCTGCCCGTGCTCGGCAAGATCGCGCAGTTCTCCAAGGAGCCCGACGTGCCCGACCGCCTGCTGACCATCACGCAGCCGGCCGAGTTCATGAAACTGCTCGAGGAGAAGGGCGTCTGACGGGCTGAAGTCCCGCCGTCGTACCCGAAGGCGCCCATGCGGCGCCTTCGTCGTTTTCCTCTGGCCGTACGCCCGCTCCGTGCGCAACATCAGTCCCATGCGCGCACTCCTCCATCTGTTCCTCGCCTCGGCTGTGTTCACGCCGACCGTCCGCTCCCAGAGCGTCGACCCGCACGCCACCGTCACCGTCGGCTCCGCCAGTGCCAAACGTGGCGAGCGGGCGTACGGCGCACACGCCATCCCGGCGGGCTCCGATTCGGGCACGACCATCCAGCTGGCGATCATCAACGGCGCGAGGCCGGGTCCCGTCGTCGCCTTCGTTTCGGGGGCGCACGGCACCGAGTACACCTCCATCGTCGCGCTCACGCGGCTCATCGAGCGCATCGACCCGGGGAAGCTGACGGGCACGGTGATCGTGGTGCCGTTGCTGAACGTCGCCTCGTTCGAGCAGATGGTGCCGCACGTCAACCCGGTCGACCGCAAAGGGATGAACGCCAGCTATCCCGGCGACGCGAACGGCACGCAGACCCAGCGCGCCCTCGCCGCCGTGGCGCGGGAGATCGTGCCGCAGTCGGATGTCATCGTCGATCTGCACGGTGGCGATCTGGACGAGGACCTCCGCCCCTACAGCTACTGGATCCGCACGGGGCAGACGGCGCAGGATGACGCGTCGCGCGCGCTCGCACTCGCTTTCGGCCTCGACATGATCATCGTGCGCGACCTCGACATCGCCGCGCCGGCCAGTACGCGAAGCCTGAGCGGCTACGCGCTGTCGCTCGGCAAGACGACCTTCGTGGCCGAAGCGGGACATTCCGGCACGGTGACGGCGGCTGAGACGGCGATGCTCATCAACGGGTCGCTGGGTGTGCTGCGCCAGCTGCACATGGTGCCCGGCGCCGCCAAGCCGGCGGCGAAGATCGGGTGGGTGGGCGCAGACGAGCGCGTGCGCGCCGACGGCGGCGGGATGTTCTACGCCACGGCGACGCGCGGGAGCGTGGTGAAGAAGGGACATCAGGTCGGCTACGTCACCGATTACGTGGGGCGGATGACCGGCCCGGTGCTGGCGCCGCAGGACGGCGTCGTGAGCTTCATTCGCGGCGTGCCGTCGATGACGAAGGGCGCGACGCTGGTCACCATCACGAAACAACTGCCTGACGGGCCGCCCGCATGGCAGAAGCCGGCGCCGTGATGCCGAGGACTGCCCGATGAACCGCCCCTGGATCCTCGCCGAAAGCACCTGGGCCGAAGTCCGCGCCACGCGTTTCGACCTGGCCGTGCTCCCGTGGGGCGCGACCGAAGCGCACAACTACCACCTGCCCTACGCCACCGACAACATCCAGAGTGACGCGGTCGCCGCGGAGGCGGCGCGATTCGCATGGGAGCGTGGCACTCGGGTGACGGTGCTCCCCTGTGTCCCGTTCGGCGTGAACACCGGGCAGCTCGACATCCCGTTGTGCATCAACATGAACCCGTCCACGCAGGCGGCGGTACTCGCCGACGTCGCGCACGCGCTCGAGGCACAAGGCATCTCGAAGCTCGTGATCGTGAACGGACATGGCGGCAACGACTTTCGACAGATGATCCGCGAGTTGCAGCCGCGCACGACCGTGTTCCTTTCCACCATCAACTGGTACAAGGTCGTCGACCCGAAGGACCACTTCACGGACCTCGGCGACCACGCGGGCGAGCTCGAGACGAGTGTGATGCAACACATCGCGCCGGGCGTGGTTCGGCCGCTCGATACGGCGGGCGACGGCGCGGAGCGAAAGTCGCGACTCGCGGGGATTCGCGAAGGCTGGGCCTGGGCGCCCCGTCAGTGGACGAAGGTCACAGCCGACACGGGGATCGGTGACCCGCGCGCGGCCACACCCGAAAAGGGCGCGCGCTACTTCGCGCGAGTCACCGAGAAGATCGCGGAGTATCTCGTGGAGCTCGCTGCGCTCGACACGACGGATCCCTACCGCTAAGCGGGCTCGTCGGGCGCATCGCCGCGCATCGCCGCGCGGCGTCGAGCGAGCACGCGGGCGTGCCACACGCTTGGCACGTCGTGCTCCCAGTCGTGCAGCACCAGTGACGCGGCGAACCCTTCGGTGTTGGTCACGAGGCCGAGGACGAGGGCCGTCGCGAACAGAGGCCCTGGCACGGCGGTGACGAGCGCTTCCGCGCAGCCCGCGAAGAGCGCAACGCCCCACAGCTTGGCCGACCACATGTGATAGGCGGCGCTCCAGCCGAACTTCGATTGGTCGAGTAGGTGGCGGGCCGCCTCGCTCGCGAGCAACCCACCGAGCAGCCAGGGATGTGCGCTCAGGACCGTCGGGGCGCGGCGCACGATCGCCGCGAGCGTCCATAGGTAGAACCACGTGTCCACGGCAGAATCGGCGCGCCGCAGACGCGGTGTCGCGACGCCGAGCCGCCGTGCGGTCATCCCGTCGGCGATGTCGAGGCCCGTGTGCAGGGCGATGATCGCGGCGAGCCACCATCCGTGAGTGCCCCGCCACGTCAGCCCGAACAACAGCGGACCGAGCGCAACGCGCACGGCCAGCATCGACCACGGCACCAACACGCGTCCGCGCGGCACGTGCCCGGGCTCAGTGGTCGAAGTGCAGGCGCTTGATGTCCTGCGCGAGGCGCCAGCGCATGCGGTTCATCTGCAGCACGGCGACCACGATGAGGCTCGCCACGAATCCCCACCAGACGCCCTTGGGGCCGAGGCCAAGCGGGAAGGTGAGCAGCAGACAGAGCGGGATCCCCACGCCCCAGAACCCGCCGAGGTGCAGCAGCATGGGCACACGCGTATCGCCCGTGCCGCGCAGCACGCCCGCGGAGACGCACTGCATGCCGTCGAAGATCTGGAAGAGGCCCGCGATAGGCAGCAGCGAGGCCGAGAAGGCGACGGTCGCGGCGTCCGCGGCGAACCACCCGGCGATGAGGGCGGGCGCCGCGGTGAACGCCACCGTCGTGAGCGCCATGAAGCCGACACCCACGGAGAGCGCCGCCACGGCGTCCCGGCGCGCGGCGGCGACGTCGTCGCGGCCGATGGCGCGTCCCACCATCGCGGCGGCCGCGGCGCCCACGCCGAGCGGCACCATGAACGTGATCGACGCGAGGTTCAGCACGATCTCATGTCCGGCGAGCGGAACCGATCCGAAGGTACCGATCACGATCCCGCCCAGCGCGAACACGGCGATCTCGAGCCATTGCTGGAACGCTACCGGCAGGCCGAGACGCAGCATGCGCATCATCGGCGCGGTCGCGAACGACTCCGGACGCCACGGCGACAACGTGGGGATGAGCGCGCGCCATCCGCCGGCCACGATGATCGCGAGCATCACCCACCGGCCGATCACTGTGGAGATGGCGCTCCCGGCGGGTCCCATCGCGGGGAACCCCCAGTGGCCGTAGATGAGTACCCAGTTCAGGAGCGCGTTGAGCACGTTGGCGACGACGATCGATATCACGATCGCGCGCGCCTTCCCCATCGCCTGGAGCGTCTGTCGAAACACGACGAAGAGCAGCGAGGGCAAGACGCCGGGGATGAGCCAGTGCGCGACCGTCGCCGTGATCGGGATGACGTCTTCCGGCTGCCGCAGCACGGTGAACAGCCACCGGCCGGGGATCAGCGCGAGCGACATCAACACACTCAGCGCCACCGCCATGATCACGCCGCGCTGCACCCCTCGCGCGATGCCGACGCGATCGCGCGCGCCCACCGCCTGTGACACGACCGGGTCGAGGACGAGCAGCAACCCAAGCGCGGCGAGGAAGAGGTTCGCCCAGTAGATGTGCGCAAGGGCGACGGCGGCGATGGCCTCGGGGGACACCCGGCCGACCATCGCCGTGTCCACGACCCCCATGAGCATCATCCCCACCTGCGCGAGCACGATCGGCGCGGCGATCCGCATCATCTCGATCACGTGCATGAAAGCCCGCCCACCATGATGGTGCCGCTGGTGATCCTCTCCATAGGTGCGGCGCTCGCGGGCGCGGTGTTCT
>CAIRBD010000298.1 GCA_903876745.1 uncultured Gemmatimonadota bacterium | reverse complement strand
CTGCCCGTGCCACCGCCCGCTGACGCGGTGCTGCTGTTCGACGGCAAGGATCTCGCGCGCTGGGAAAGCGATGCGGGCGGCCCCGCGGCCTGGCAGCTCATGGCGGGCGGCGTCATGCAGGCCAAGCCGAAGGCGGGTGGGATCCACACGAAAGATGTGTTCGGCGACGTCCAGCTCCACGTCGAATGGGCCTCCCCGAACCCGCCGCACGGCAAAGACCAGGACCGCGGCAACAGCGGCGTCTTCCTGATGGGGAAGTACGAGGTGCAGGTGCTCGACTCGTACGACAACATCACGTACGCCGACGGCCAGGCCGGTGCCGTGTACGGGCAGTTCCCGCCGCTGGTCAACGCGAGTCGCGCGCCGGGGCAATGGCAGAGCTACGACATCGTGTTCCATCGCCCGCACTTCGACGCGGCGGGCAAGGTCGTCGCGCCGGCGCGATTCACCGTCTTCCACAACGGCGTGCTCGTGCAGGACAACGTCTCGGCGCTCGGTCCCACGACACACATGCGGCGCGATCCCTACGAAGCGCACGCCGATCGCCTTCCCGTGGGGCTGCAAGACCACGGCCACCCTGTGCGCTTCCGGAACATCTGGGCGCGCGACCTCGAGCCGAAGCCGTAGCGCCACCCGCTGACCGCTACGAGAAGAACCTGGACACCCACTCGCCCACATAGTAGCCGGCCACCGCCACGCCGAGTCCCACGACGAACATGTCGATGCCGGAGCGGAACACGCCGCGCCCGGTGAACACGCTGCGCGCGCCGCCCACCGCGAAATGGCTCGCCATCGCCAGCGCGAAGCTGAGCCAGATGGCCGTCGCTCCCTGAAACACGAGGAACGGGAACACCGGGATCAGCGCGCCCACCGCCGTCGCCGTGCCCGTGATCCACGCCTCGCGCCACGGCGACGTCTCGTGCCCGCCGATCTTCAGTTCCTCCTGTACCTGCTCCACGAGCATGCGCTCCGGGTCGGCCATCACCTCCGTCGCGAGCGCGTACGCCGCCTCGCGCTGCATCCCCTTCATCTCGTAGATCAACGCGAGCTCGTCGCGCTCCACCTCGGGCATGAGCGCGATCTCGTCGCGCTCCATCGCGATCTCGTTCTCGTACACCTCCTGCTCGCTCTTCGCCGCGAGGTAGCCACTCGAACCCATCGACAGCGCGTCGGCGATGAGTCCCGCGACGCCGGCGACGATCACCGCGTGATGCTGCTGGGTGACCGTCGCGCCGATGACGCCCGCGACCAGCCCGAAATTCGCCGTGAGCCCGTCGTTGAAGCCGTACACGACGTTGCGCAGCAGGCCGCCGGACTCCGCCTGATGCCATGGCTCGCCCTCGCGCCCCACGAGCGTGCCGATCTCGTGCGCGTGCTCCTTGGATTCGCGGGCGAGCAGCAACGCCGCCGCGTTGCCGGGTGCTCCTTCCGGCGTGGCGCGGTGCATCTGGAGATAGCTCTTCACCTCGCGCCCTTCCTCGGCGAGCAGCATCGGCAGCAGGAAGCCCGGGCCGAACCATCCACCCAGCAGCTTGAGCAGCCGTGTGCGTGCCGTGGGACGGAACGCGCCCACCGTGCCGCCGCCCTGCCGGATGAGGTCGGCCCAGATCACGACGTGCCGGTCCTCCACCTCGGCGAGCCGCGCGAACACATCGCGGCGGTGCGCGTCGGTCTCGAGCGTGGCGAGCACTCGGTACAGATAGGCGGCATCGGCTTCGTCCTGCCAGTGATGCTGGAAGGCGTGAAGATCGGCGGTCACGGCGGCGGGGGCGAAGGTGGGGGAGCTGTCGGCGCGGCGTCGCTCGCGGCGAACCGTCACCACCAATTATGGCACAGGAGCAACACGGCACCCAGCGGTGCGCGCCGGCAACCTTCCACCCGGACGGCGTGACTGACGTGGTGAACCGCTACCCGAGGTCACCCATGCGCATGCTGGCATCCGTCCCGCTCCTGCTCGTCGCCGCGTCGGCGGCGGGCGCTCAAACCAAGCCCGCGACTCCCAAGGCCGGGAGCGTCTACTCCTACTCGTTCAGCAACGCGCGCGAGAGCGGCGACCGTCCCATGCTCGGCGTCACCACGTCGGCCGGCGACACACGCGACACGCTCGGCTTGCTCGTCAGCGACGTCTCGCCGGGCAGCCCGGCCGAGAAGGCCGGCATCGAGGAAGGGAACCGGCTTCTGTCCGTGAACGGCGTCAATCTGAAAGTCGCGCGGGAGGACGCGGGCGATCCCGAGATGGCGAGTGCGATGAGCAACCGCCTGCG
>CAIRBD010000297.1 GCA_903876745.1 uncultured Gemmatimonadota bacterium | reverse complement strand
CCAACTGAGCTATTCCCGCGAGGCGGACGGAATCGCTGGCCAAATACGCCGGCGGGACCCGTCCTGATCCACGTCAAGCCGCCACGATCAGCGGTCCGACGATGGAGGCGAGGGGAATCGAACCCCTGACCTCTTGAATGCCATTCAAGAGCTCTCCCAACTGAGCTACGCCCCCGCTGCGGTCCGCGCCGTGTGGTGCCGAAACTCACCACGGGCGACTGCCGACAGGAACCAAAAAAGCTATTCGAGTGTCTGAGACGGGTCAAGTATCTACTGTTGAATTATTGATGTTTCGGCGCTATTTTTTGGCTCCTTTCCGCCCCCGACCTTCGCGGGCGACCACCAGCGCGACGCACGGCGACCTCTCGCCGCAGCGGCGCGCGCACCCTCGGGAGGCGATGCCGCAATGACGACCCCGCGCACAAAGCGCGGCAAGGCGACTAGCGTGCCTGCCCGTGCCAAGACTTCCCCATCAAAGAAAGCGGCGCCGGCACCGGCGACTGCGTCTTCCGCCAAGTCCTCAGCCAAGCCGGCGCCAAAGCCGACGCCTGCTGCCAAGACCCCAGCGAAGCCAGTCGTGAAGGCCGTCCCCGCTCCGGTCCTCAAAACACCTGTGTCTGCCATCACCGAGAAAAAGCCGCGTCGTCGCCGTACCGCGCCGGCCGGCATCGCCCCGAGCGAGCCGGAACGCGACATCCTCGATCAGTACCTGTACGAGGTGTCCACGTACCCGCTCCTCAAGGGCACCGAAGAGATCGAGATCGCCCGGAAGATCCGCGCCGGCGATGCCGACGCCCTCCAGGAGCTCGTGAAGCGCAACCTGCGCTTCGTCATCTCCGTCGCCAAGAAATACCAGAACCGCGGCCTCCCGCTCATCGATCTCATCGGGGAAGGGAACGTCGGACTCCTCACCGCGGCCCGGAAGTTCGATCCGGACCAGGGCGTGAAGTTCATCTCGTACGCCGTGTGGTGGATCCGTCAGGCCATCCTGTCGTCGCTCGCCCGTCAGGGGCGCACCGTGCGCGTGCCGCTCAACCGCACCGCCGACCTCTCGCGCATCATCAAGGCCAGTGAGATCCTGCGCCAGAAGATGCGTCGCGAGCCCACCCCCGAAGAGCTCGCCGCCGTCACAGGGCTCTCCGTGGACGTCGTCCAGTCGCTCGCCGCCCTCAATACCGGCGACGTTCGCCTCGACGCCCCCATGGACCCGGACGGCGACCGTTCGCTCATCGAGCGCTTCGTCGCCGACGAGATGCCCGACACCGAGGAAGAGGCGATGAACCGCTTCCTCACCGACGAGATCGAGTCGGCGCTCAACACGCTCCCGCCGCGCGACGCCAAGGTGCTGCGCCTCTACTTCGGCCTCGAGGGCGGCCGCGAACACACCCTCGAAGAGATCGGCTCCATGCTCGGCGTCACGCGCGAACGCGTGCGCCAGCTGCGCGACCGCGCCCTGAAGCGCCTCCGTGAAGGCGACGTGGGTCGCGCGCTCGGATCGTTCGCGGCATAGCTCAACGACGCCGCAGGTTCACGCAGGTACGGCAGGAACAAAAAGAAATGGGGGACGCGGGCTTCGGCCGGCGTCCCCCATTTTCGTTCCGCAGGCCT
>CAIRBD010000296.1 GCA_903876745.1 uncultured Gemmatimonadota bacterium | reverse complement strand
CCGTCTGGATGGCCGCGATCAGTTCATCCATGAACTTCTGCGCGTGCACGCACGCCACCACCTTCTTGCCGCCGCTCGCCGTCGCGATGGCGTTGCCGATCGCGTTGAGCAGATGCGTCTTCCCCACGCCGCTCGGTCCATACAGGAGCAGCGGGTTGTACTTGGTGCCCGGCTGCGAGACGACCGCATCGGCGGCGTGCGCGGCGAGTTGGTTCGACACGCTCACCTCGAACGCCGCGCGCAGGAACGCCGGGCTCGGGCCGTCGGGCGGCGTCGCGCCCGCGAGCGCGCGTTCCACCAGATCCTCGGCCTCGGCCATGCGCTCCGGGTCGCGGAACACCGCGTTCCCGCCGAGCGAGGGATCGACCGCCGTCGCCGCCTGCTCGAGGTCGCGCAGATGCTCGACCGCGGCGCCGAACGTGGCGAGCAACCCCGAGACGTCCGGCTCGCGCGGCAGCGTCTGCGCGCGCTCGATCACGCCCGTCTTGTATCCCTCGCCGATCCAGTACTGCCGCGCCTCGGCGAGTCGCGCCTGCCACGACGCCACGTGCTGCTGCACCACGCTCGAGA
This sequence comes from uncultured Gemmatimonadota bacterium, assembly GCA_903876745.1. Lineage (GTDB taxonomy): Bacteria > Gemmatimonadota > Gemmatimonadetes > Gemmatimonadales > Gemmatimonadaceae > Fen-1231. The sequence continues at coordinate 1,652 of CAIRBD010000296.1, read as the reverse complement.
CGTCCGAGAGGAAATCCGCGAACTCGCTCGCCGGTCGTCCCGCCTCCGGCGCCGGCGTCTTGGGACGGTCGTCGATCCCCAGCGCCTGGTGCGCCACGAGCCGGTTGAGCGCGCCCTGCAGCTCGCGCACGTTCGCGAAGCTGAACTTCGCGAGTTCCTCGAGGATGCCGTCCTTGAACGTGAGCGCGCGCTCCTCGCAGTTCGTGCGCAGAATGGCCACCCGCGTCTCGAAGTCTGGCGCCGTCACGTCCACGATCAGCCCGCCGGAGAGCCGGCTGATGAGCCGCTCGTCCACGTCGCGGATCTCGGACGGCGGACGGTCGCTCGTGAGCACCACCTGCCGCCCGACGCGCTGCATCCGTTCGAACAGTTTGAGCAGTTCCGCCTGCATCTCGCGATGCCCGGTGAGGAACTGCACGTCGTCGATGAGCAGCACGTTGCACCGCTCATACCGGCGCGAGAACGTCTCGATCTGGCCGGTGGACGTCGCCGCGAGCAGCTGCCCCACGAACTCCTCGAGGGTCACATACTCCACTTCGATGCCCGGCTGGAGCGCCTCGGCGAGATGCCCGATGCCGCCGAGCAGATGCGTTTTGCCGAGCCCCGTGCCACCGTAGATGAAGAGCGGGTTGTACACCACGCCCGGCGATTCCGCCACGGCACGCGCCGCGGCGACGGCGAGGCGGTTCCCCGCACCCACCACCAGCGAGTCGAATCGGAGCCGCGCGTCGAGTCGCACGCTAGAACCGCCCGCCGCCGTTCGTGCTCAGCCGGCGCAGCACGAGTTCCGACACGGCGCGCAGCGTCTCGAACACGCCCGGCCCGTGCAGCGCATCGGCGGCGAAGCTCGGCACATCGCGGAAGTTCAGCTGTTCATCGAGATCGGCCACGGGCAGCAGCAGTTCCTCCGGCAGGTCGCGCTTGTTGTACTGCAGCACGAGCGGCACCGTACGCGCGTCGATGCCGTGGTCGGCGAGGTTGGCGTGCAGGTCCTGCATCGACTCCACGTTCTCGTCGAGCTGGCGCGCCTGGCTGTCGGCGACGAACACCACCCCGTCGGCGCCCTGCAATACGAGCTTGCGCGTGGCTTGGTAGTACACCTGTCCGGGCACCGTGTACAGCTGGAAGCGCGTCGTGAACCCGCTGATCGTGCCGAGGTCGAGCGGCAGGAAGTCGAAGAACAGCGTGCGGTCGGTCTGGGTGGCGAGCGACACCATCTGCCCTTTCCGGTCGGCCGGCACCTGTCCGTAAATGTAATGCAGGTTCGTCGTCTTCCCCGACCGCCCGGGGCCGTAGTAGACGATCTTGCAGGTGATCTCGCGCGTGGCGTAGTTGACCAGGCTCATGACGTCCTCAGGCTCGGCCGAACATCACGGCGAGGTTGCGGTTGAGCTCGCTCTCAAAGTTCTCGGCGAGTGCGGCCTTCTCCGGCTGCGCCGACGGCGCCAGTGCCGCCACGGCAGTGCAGAACTGCTGGAAGAACAGCATCACGAGCCCGAGCGAACTCTCTTCGTCGAACACGGCGAACAGGATGAGCGGCGTCCCCTCCGTGGGCACGGTCGCGCGGAAGAACTGCCGCGTGCCCCCCACGTAATGCACGCCGCGGAACGGCGTCCCTTCGAGCTGCCGCCCGAGTTCCGCCGACGACGCAT
>CAIRBD010000295.1 GCA_903876745.1 uncultured Gemmatimonadota bacterium | reverse complement strand
GTATCCACGGCAGGTCGCGGCGGCGCTCGTCCGCGCGGCGGCGGACGACGCGCCCGGGCACCGGGTGATCGAGAACGCCGAGTTGCGCACGTTCCCTCGATGACGGCCGGCGCGTCGCCGGCGACGCTCAATGCCGCGGAGACGCCGTACGGCACGCTCGCGGCCCGCGGCGCGGCGAGCCTCATCGACCTCGTGATCGTGCTGCTGCTCGAGTGGCCGGTGGCGCGCGCCGTGCACGGCACGGGGCCCGCATCGCAGATCGTACTGCAGTTCCTGCCCGCGCTGTACGTGATCGGCGCATACACCGCGCTCGGCGGCGGGCAGACGCTCGGCAAGCGCTGGCTGCGGCTGCGGGTGGTGAACGCGCAGGGGGCGCCGCTCTCGCTCGGTGCGTCCGTGCGGCGCTGGGCGGTCTCCGTCGGCGTGCTCTGGCCGCTCTGGTGGCTGCTCCCGGCGGGCACCGAGCTCTCGATGCCGCCAGCCTCCGCAGGGTGTGCAGTGATCGCGCTCGTGCTCGCGGTGATCGCGCTCGACAGCTGGCTTTTGCTCGCCAATCGGCCGTCGCGCCGCTCGCTGCACGATCTCGCGGCAGGTTCGTTCGTCGTACGGCGCGATGCACGTGCGCCGTTCCCTGACGCGACCCCGGCCCGCGGTCACGCGATCGCGGGAATCGTGCTCGCCGTGCTGGCGGGGCTGGTCTCGATTCCCCTCTGGGAGATGACGGCGGTACTCGCGCCGCGCGCCGTCGAGTTGGCGCGGGCCAGCGAGGCCATCCGCAGTCTGCGCGGCATGCGGAGCGCGACGGCGTGGCCGACATTCAGCGCGTCGCACGCCGATACCGCCTGGCGCGTGATGATCTACGCGGAGTTCAGCACAAGACGCCCGCAGGGGAACGCCGCCGCCGATTCGGTGCACGCCCTCGCCTGCCGCTTCGCGCGGCTGGCGCCACACGCGGTGCGCGGGAGCGAGGTCGCGGCGGTGACGCGCTACGCGGGCGAAGGCACGGTGCCGAACGGATTGCTGTTCACGCCGGACGACATGACGCCGGCGGCGTGCGCGCCGTGAAACAGCTCTCGGCGGCGTTTCCGCAGGGATGGCGCACGCGGTTCGCCCCGGCGCCCACGGGTTGGCTGCACCTCGGCCACGCGGTGAGCGCCCTCTACGTGTGGGGAATCGCGCGCGCCTTCGGGGGTCGGGTATTGCTGCGCGTGGAGGATCACGACCGAGGGCGCGCTCGCCCAGAGTACGAACGTGGGATCTTCGACGATCTCGCGTGGCTCGGCTTCGAGCCCGACGAGGTGGCGCCTCCGCAGCGCGAGCGCGGCGCGGCCTATGCCGCGGCGCTCGCCGCGCTCGAAGCGGCCGGTCTCGCCTATCCGTGCGCGTGCACCCGCCGGGAGATCGGCGCGCTCAGCGGCGATTTCTTCAATGAGGAGTCGCGATACCCGGGCACCTGCCGCGGCCGCGCCCTCGACGGCGCGGCGCACGTCGCGCGCCGCGTGCTGATGAGCGACGAGATGGAGTCGTTCGACGATCTGCGGCTCGGCGCGCAGTGGCAGGTGCCCTCGTCACAGTGCGGCGACGTGCTCGTGCGCGACCGCCGCGGCCAATGGACGTATCAGTTCGCCGTGACGGTGGACGATCGCGATCAGGCGATCGACGTGGTGATCCGTGGCGAGGATCTGCTCTCGTCCACGGGGCGGCAGCTGCGGCTCGCGCAAATGATCGGTCGCACCGAGCCGCCCCGGTACCTGCACCATCCGCTGATCCGATCAGCGGATGGCTCCAAGCTGAGTAAATCGGCCGGCGATACCGGCATCCGCGAACTGCATGCGGCCGGGCGCACGAGCGGCGAGGTGCTCGGCATGGCGGCGCTGGCGGCGGGGTTGGTCGACACACCGCGCGCCACCACCATCGCCGAGCTTCCCGCGCTGTTCGCCCGCTAGGCGCGATAGCGCACGCCGGCCGCGCGCAGCCGCTCCACCGCCGCGCCGAGTCGCGCTTCGTCGGCCACGAGTGACACGCGGAAGAACCCTTCCCCGCCCGGCCCGAAGGCGTTGCCCGGCGAGACGACGACGCCTGCCGCATCGATGAGATGCTGTGTCCACTCCTGAGAGCCGAACCCCGACGGGACGCGCGCCCAGACGAACATCGTCCCCTTCGGGGCATCGAGTTCCCAGCCGAGCGAGCGCAGGCCGGCGACGATCACGTCGCGGCGCCCCTGATAGGTGGAGGCGATGTCGTGCGTGAACCGCTCGGCGTGATCGAACGCGAGTGCGGCGCCCAACTGCACGGGCACCGGCGTGCCATACCCCATGTTGTTGCGCACCGCGTACAGGGCGTCGACGATCTCGGCGTTCCCCGCCACGAACCCGATGCGCGAGCCCGCCATGTTGAAGCTCTTCGAGCAGGAGTGCACTTCGACGGCGACGTCCTTGGCGCCCGCGATCTCGAGCACGCTGGGGGCGACGAAGCCGTCGAACGTGATCTCGCTGTAGGCGAGATCGCTGACGAGCACGAGCGAGTGCCGCGTGGCGAACGCCACGGCCTCCTCGAAGAACGCGTGCGTGGCCACCGCGCCCGTGGGATTGTGCGGATAATTGAGGAAGAGGAGTTTCGCGCCGGCGACCGCCTCGGCCGGGATCGCCGAGAAGTCGGGGAGGAAGTCGCGCTCGGCGGCGAGCGGCATCCAGTGCGTGCGGCTGCCGGCGAGCAGCGTCGCGCGCCCGTGCACCGGATAGTAGATGTCGGGAACGAGCGAGACGGATGTCTCGTCGGCGTAGGCCATGGCGAGATGTGCGAGCCCTTCCTTGCCACCGCTCACGCAGAGGACTTCGCGCGCGGGATCGACGGTCACGCCGAAGCGGCGGCGCATGTGGTTGGCCGCCGCCTCGAGGAACCGCGGCGCGCCGCGGAAGGGCGGATAGCCGTGCGTGGACGGATCGGCCCAGGCGCGTGCGATGGCGTCGATCACGGGGGCCGGCGTGGGACGGTCCGGATTGCCGATACCGAGGTCGATGAGTTCGGCGCCGCGCGCGCGCGCGGCGGCCTTGAGTTCGTCGAGCCAGGCGAAGACGTAGGTGGGCAGCGCGGTGACGCGCGTGGTGGGCGCTGGATGCTGGGCGGTAGGCATGCCGAAAGGTCGCCCATTGGCCGTCGGTGTTCCACCTCTCACGGCGGATGTGATGGTACACACAGCGGGCGGGCGGCCTTCAGGCCGATACTTGGGACATGTCTTCGTCACGCGTCCGCCGCAGGATATTGCCCGTCGTCGCCGCGTGGGCGGCGGTCTCCGTCGCCAGTTGCGGTGGCGGGGGCAAGAACACGACCGCCCCGACCGAATACAATCCGTACAACATCACGGCCACGGGGCCCGGCGTGCTGTCGGTGTCACCGCTCGACACGCTGACGGTGTTCGCCGCGTCGCCGCTCGGGAAGCTGGGACCGCCGGCACACACGCTCCCCACCGATCACGTGTACATCAACTTCGTGGATGCGTGGAGCGGCAACCAGCTCGCGAATGACTGCAGCAAGCGCCCCGTGTATGCGGCTGGGGCCGGCGTCGTGGACTTCCTCCTCGTGACCGAGGCGGCCGGCGACACGAAGATCGGCGTGTGGATGACGAAGACTTTCCACTACTACTACGACCACGTGCTCGTCCTGCCCGGCATCACGCTCGGGACGCACGTCAACGCCGGCCAGCAGATCGCGACCACGACCGGGCGCTGTCCGTCGATGGACCTCGGCGCGTACGACCTCGACGTCACGCTGCCCGGACTCGTGACGCCCGCCCGGTACGGGGACGGCACGCGACACGCGGTCTCGCCCTACAAGTACATGACCGCGTCGTTGCGGGCGTTCTACCTCTCACGCGCGCGCCTGCTGGAGGGCGTGCCCTACGACAAGGAAGGGCGCACGGACTTCGGTGTGGCCGGTCGTCTCATCGGCGATTGGTTCCACACGTCGCTCCCCGTCGACGTATCCAGCACGGGTACGCCGGACAGCTGGACGAAGCAGATCGCGTTCGCTCCCGACTGGTTCGACGGACGGCCGCGCGTCTCGATCGGCGGCGTGATCGGGAACCCGATCCTCGCGCGACTCGGCGCCACCGACCCCGACCCGGCCGCCGTGACGACCGCCAACGGGCTCGTGACGTACGCGCTCACGCTGCCCGGCGCCTTCGAGCAATACGGCTGGCTGCTCGTGCAGATGACCGCCGCCGATCGCATCAAGGTCGAGTTCGCGCCGGTCAGCGCGCCCAAACCGACAGCGTTCACCGCCGCGGCGCAGGACTACATCCGGTAACCGTCTGGACACCGGGGGGGCGGGAGGCAGATTCCACTGTCTACCACCGAATCCCCGAGGTTGCCGTGTCCGTTCGTCGTCTCCTCCTCGCCGCGGTCGCCGCGGTCTTCGCCGCGCTGCACGCGGCGCCCGCCGCCGCCCAGTCCGACTTCAACTCCGACGCCATCAAAGGGCTGCACTGGCGGATGATCGGTCCGTTCCGCGGCGGCCGCACCAAGGCCGCCGTCGGCGTGCCGAGCCAGCCGAACGTGTTCTACATGGGCATGGTGAACGGCGGCGTGTGGAAGACGACCGACTACGGCCGCACGTGGGCGCCGATCTTCGACGCGATGCCCACCGGTTCGATCGGCGCCATCGACGTGTCGCTCTCGAATCCCAACGTGATCTACGTGGGCTCCGGCGAGGGACTGCACCGCCCCGACCTCGCCACGGGCGACGGCATCTACAAGAGTACTGACGCGGGCAAGACGTGGACGCACGTGTGGACCAACAACGACCAGCAGATCCCGCGCATCGCCATCGACCCCACGAATCCCGATCGCGCGTTCGTCGCCGTGATGGGACATCCGTACGGCCAGAACCCCGAGCGCGGCATCTACCGCACGACCGACGGCGGCAAGAGCTGGCAGAAGGTGCTCTACAAGGATGAATACACGGGCGCCGGCGACGTCGCGATCGCGCCGAACGACCCGAACACCATCTACGCGAACCTCTGGGACTCGCAGCACGGCCCGTGGGAGAACTCGGCGTTCAACGGTCCCGCGAGCGGATTGTTCAAGAGCACCGACGGCGGCACCACATGGCACCAGCTCACCAAGGGACTGCCGACGAGCGCCGACGGCATCGGGCGCATCGGCATCTCGATCAGCCAGAGCAATCCCAACAAGCTGTTCATCATCGTGGGCGCGAACCGCGGCAACGCGCTCTATCGCAGCGACGACGCCGGCGAGAGCTGGACGGTGGCGAGCACCGACAATCGCATCGTCGGCAAGGCCGACGACATGAGCGCGCCGGCGATCGACCCGAAGAACCCCGACATCATCTACTCGGCCAACACGGTCGCGTGGAAGAGCACCGACGGCGGCAAGACGTGGGCGGCGCACCGCGGCGCGCCCGGCGGTGACGACTACCAGCGCTATTGGATCAACCCGAACAACACCGACATCATCCTCCTCGTCGCCGACCAGGGTGCGGTGATCACGGTGAACGGCGGCAAGAGCTGGAGCTCGTGGTACAACCAGCCCACGGCGGCGATGTATCACGTGGCCGCCGACTACGACTGGCCGTACCGCCTGTGCAGCGGGCAGCAGGACTCCGGCTCCGCGTGCGTGTCGAGCCGCGGCAACGACGGCACGATCGGCTATCGCGACTTCCATCCGGTGGGCGCGTTCGAGTACGACTACGTGGCGCCCGATCCGCTCGATCCGAACATCTACTACGGCGGATCGGGCCCCTCGCGCTACGACCGCCGCACCGGGCAGTTGCAGAACATCGGGCTGAACATCGGCCGCGGCGGGCGCGGCGGCCCGGCGGCTGGGCCCGACATCTATCGCGGCCTGCGCACCAAGCCGATCCTCTTCTCGCCGATCAACAAGCACAAGCTGTATTTCGGCACGAACGTCGTCTGGGAGACGGTCACGGGCGGCAAGAGCTGGAAGCAGATCAGCCCCGACCTCTCGCGTGAGACGTACGAGATGCC
>CAIRBD010000294.1 GCA_903876745.1 uncultured Gemmatimonadota bacterium | reverse complement strand
CTCATCACCGGCGACAGCTCGGGAGCCAGTTTCTTCTGGCCGCTCATCCTGCGCGGCCTTGGGCTCGGGCTGATGTTCGTGCCGCTCACGACCATCACGCTGGCCGAACTGTCGCGCACGGAACTGCCGCAGGCCACGGGCCTCTTCAACTTCTTCCGCCAGCTCGGCGGCTCACTCGGCATCGCGGGCATCGCCACGCTCGTGTCGCACAACACCGTGCTCTACAAGGCGACGCTCACCGAGCACATCACGCGCGGCGACCCGGCGAGTCTCAACCGGGTCGCGATGCTCGCGCGCGCCTTCCAGAGTCGCGGCGCCGACGCGTGGACGGCGCAACAGCGGGCCCTCGCGATCGTGGACCGGCAGATCGCCGGTCAGGCGAGCATCATCGCCTACTCACACACGTACCTGATCGCGGCGCTGCTGGTGTTCTCGTTGATCCCGCTGCTCAGTCTCATCCGCACGACGCGCGGCGCTGTGGCGCCGCAGATGCTGGCGGAGTAGCAGCGCCCGTTCAGGGCGCGTCGCGCCAGCGTATCTGCAGGGTGTCCATCGTCTCGCTGCGCGGGTAGCGCCGGACGAGCCACTCGTACACATCCTGACGCATCGACGGCACGAACGACGGCTTGGATTTGATGACGAGCACGCTGGCCGCCGTCACGTCGAACGTGCGCGCGAGCTGCACGGAATCGCCCACGGGCGTCGCGAAGAGACTGTACGAGTCGCGCCCGGGACTTGGGCTTCCGGCGAGGAAATAGACCTCGGGAAGTTCCGGGCCCGCGTACACGGCACCCTGCCCGCGATGCTGCGCGATGAGCCCGAGCAGCGCGGTGTAACGCACGCTGTCGTACTGTGTGACGAGGATCCCGCCGCGCGGCACGGCGAGCCGGTGCGAGTAGTCCCACCAGGCAGGATAGTAGCCCACGTTGTACAGCGACCCGATGCGCAGCACCACGCCCGCGAACCCGGCAAGCAGCAGCGCGGCGGTGTTCAGGCGGGGCAACAGACCAAAATGGGACGCGGCGGCCGCCGCTGCGAGGATCGCGAGCGGGGCGACGTACGCGTAGTACACCGGCGCCGAGAACGGGAACTGGTTCAGCGCATGGAGCGTCATGATGCCTGCCAGCACGAGCAGCATCGGGTCGAACGCACGCTTCGCGCGCCACGCGCGCGCCGAAGCGTAGAGCACGGCGCCAACGGCCAGCGGCAGGAGTGACGTCCCGAAGAACCACACGCTCTTGTAGCCGGCGGCCGTGCGGAACGAGAACCAGAGCAGCGCGAGCCCACCCGCGATCGCGGTCAGCGTGAGCACGCGACGTCCCCGCGCGAACAGCTCGAGCGAGAGCAGCGCATACACGGGCCACACGGCGAGCAGCAGCGTGCCCGCCGGTCGCATCCCCCGGTGCAGGAGCGTGATGTGCGTGGCCGCCACGCCGATCGCGCCGGAGTACAACGCACCGAGCGAACCGCTCAGCGCGAACGGCACGAGGTATAGCGCCACAGGGACCACCGCCGAGGCGGTCACGGTGCCGACATCACGGAACAGCGTGCGCCAGCGCTCCCCGCGATCGCCCGTCAGCCGCCATTCGCGCCACACCGCCAACGCGAGCAGGCCACCGATGGGCAGGAGCAGATGCAGCATCTCCCCCGACCCGATGTTCCCCCACAGGAGTCGCAGCACCATCGCGCCGAGCACGGCGAGCAGTAGCACGATCGTGAACTCCGTGCGCCCCTCGCCGTTGGCAGCCGTGCGGCGCGCGCGCGTCGCCTCCTGATCGCAGAACAGGAGGCCGAGCAGCGTGCCGGCCAGCAGGTAGAGCCCCGTCTGCTTGACGAGCACCGCAACGCCGCACAGCGTGCCCGCCGCGACGAGCCAGCGCAGTTTCCGGTCGTTCGAAGCCGACCGCCACCGCTCGAGCGCGACGACGATCCACGTGCCGATGAAGAGCAGATACCAGGTGGGCATGGCCGCCGGATACACGGGCAGCGACCACCACGCGCCGAGCACCGTGATCACCACCGCCCAGCGAGGGCCGCACCAGCGCGCGGCCAGCCACCAGAGGGCGGGCAGCCAGACGAGGCAGGCGATGAACAACGCGTATCGTGGCGCCATCAGCGACACGCCGAACACGCGCATCGCCAGCGCGTGCCAGTACGCGAGCCCGCCCGTGTACGGGTCGAGGAAGTCACGGTGCGCCAACGCGCCGTGCATCGCGCGCTCGGCCCCGAGGGCGATCGTCCCCTCGTCAAAGGGGATCCAGCCACGGTCGAGCGCGGTCCAGATGCTCAGGGCGCCGCCGCCCACCGCGAGCGCACCGCTGGTCAGCGTGGACTTGCGATCCCCGGCGTTCGCCGGCGCGTCGCGCCCTGCTCTCGAGAACATGCGCAAACCTACTCGGCGCGCCTTCCCCCCGACAGCGAGGCCGGCAACGACGATCCCGGCGGGAAAGTCGCTAACTTGAGAGCGACGGTCTGCGGTTCCCTGTGCCGCCGTGCCGACGAAACCTCCCTTCCGAGGAACCACCCGTATGGTCCAGATCACGGTGCACGGTGACAGCATGACCTTCGAGATCGAAGGGTGGGACAAGATGTGGGCCCTGAAAAGCCGCCTCGAGATCCCCCTCTCGCACATCAAGGGCGCCCGCGTGGATGAAGAGGCCGCCAAGGGGTGGTGGCACGGCGTCAAGCTGGGCGGGGCCGACCTCCCCGGGGTGATCACGGCGGGCACGTTCTACAGCAAGGGACGGATGGTGTTCTACGACGTGCACAAGCCGGAGAGCACGATCATCGTCGACCTCGACCACGAGACGTACGACGTCCTCATCCTCCAGGTGCGCAGCCCGGAGACCGAGGTCCAGATGATCAACGACGCCGTGGCGCGCCGTCTCTAGCGGTTTCGCGTAACTTGGGGGATGCGAATCATCCCCCTCTTCGCGCTCCTGGCCGCCGCCGCGCTGCACGCGCAGCCAGCCGCGCCCCGAACCCCCGCGCAGCAGACCGCCCGTGAGGTCCTCAAGGAACTGATCGGCATCAACACCGATCACGATTCCGGTAGCACCACGGTCGCGGCCCAAGCCGTCGCCCGCCGCCTCCTCGCCGCCGGCATCCCGGCGGCCGACGTGCAGATCGTCGGCCCCGCGGGGTCGAAGAACCACAACGTGATCGCGCGCATCCATGGCACCGGAGGCGCGGGCGGAGCGCCGGCGCGCAAACCCATCCTGTTGCTCGCGCATCTCGACGTCGTGACCGCGCGCGCCGCCGACTGGACCATCCCGCCCTACACGCTCACCGAGAAGGACGGCTTCCTCTACGGCCGCGGGACGAGCGACGTGAAGCAGGGCGCGGCGATCCTCCTCGCCGCGTTCATCCAGATGAAGCGCGATGGCATCGCCCCCGACCGTGACGTGATCCTCGCGCTCACGGCAGGCGAGGAATCGGGCGGTGACTACGTCGGCGTGGAATGGCTGCTCAAGAACCGCCGCGACCTCATCGACGCCGAGTGGTGCTGGAACGTGGACGGCGGCGATCCGCAGCTGCAGCGCGGCAAACGCATCGCGCGCGTCATCCAGGCGAGCGAGAAGGTGTACGCCACCTACCAGCTCGAAGCGACGGCGGCCGGCGGACACAGCTCGCTGCCCACGAGGGACAATCCGGTCTATCGGCTGGCCCGCGCGCTCGGGCGGCTCGACGCGTACGACTTTCCCGTGCATCTGAGCGAGGTCACGCGCGGTGCACTCAGCGCGGCGGCACGGAATGAGCCCGCCGACGTCGCCGCCGATCTCACGAACATCATCGGCCCGACGCCCGACGCCGCGGCCGCCCGGCGCCTGTCCGCTCGTTCCCCGTTCTACAACGCGCAGCTGCGCACGACCTGCGTCGCCACGATGCTCGAGGGCGGCCACGCCGAGAACGCACTGCCGCAGCGCGCCCGCGCCACGGTGAACTGCCGCATCCTCCCCGAAGAGGCCGCGGGCGACTTTGTGCTCAACACGCTCACCACGGTCGTTGCCGACCCGCAGGTGAAGGTCACCGTGGCGTACGGTGCGGTACCGAGTCCCGCCTCGCCGCTCCGACCTGAGATCCTCCGTCCGCTCGAGGCCGTCACGGCCACGTTCTGGACCGGCGTGCCGCTCGTGCCGCAGATGGAAACGGGCGCCACCGACGGCGCGTATCTCCGCAACGGCGGCATCCCCACCTACGGCATCGCCACGGTGTTCATGGACGTCGACGACATCCGTGCGCACGGACGCGACGAACGCATCATCGCGAAGGAGTTCGATACGGGCGCCGACTACGCGTTCGCGTTGCTGAAGGCCTTCGCTCCCAAGAAGTGACCCCAACCCCGCCCCACATGCGTCGGACCGTGATCGTTCTGCAGTTCCTGCTCGCCGCGTCACTCGCCGCGTTACTCGCCGCGTCACTCGCCGCGCAGCAGCCGCGCCCTGCCGATCCCTCGATGCTCACGGTGGAACGCATCTACGGCTCGCGCGAGTTCCGCCAGGAGGGGATGTCCCCCGTGCGCTGGCTCGACGACAGCACCTACACGGCCGTGGAGCCCGCTGCCAGCGGCGCGGGCACCGACCTCGTGCGCTATGACGCGGCGTCGGGACGCCGGTCGGTGCTCGTCGCCGCGGCGCTCCT
>CAIRBD010000293.1 GCA_903876745.1 uncultured Gemmatimonadota bacterium | reverse complement strand
CGCTCGGCACAGCTCAACAAGGAAAAGGCTTTCCTGTTCAGTCAAGTTCCGGGTCAAAAATACACCGCGACGACGACCGCGAGTATCCTCCAACAGTGGTACACCCAGCGATCAGCGCGGCGCGTGAGGCGTCCGACCTGTGGGAACGCTGTCTTCGGACGGCGTCGCACCGGCCGTCGCCGTTCACGTTCTTCGACGGCACGATCCACATGGGGCCGGCCGTGGTGCTGCGCGGTGCGCCCGAGGCGGCGGTGTACTATCGCACGCTGCTCGCCGAACTCGAGGCGCGCGCGGCGGCGGGCGTCGCGGCAGTACCGGGGGAGTCGCTCCGCCTGTACTGGGACGGGATGCCCGTGTGGGGGCGGCTGCGGGCGCTCTCGCAGACGTTCGCCGAGTTCCGCACGAGCGTCGTCGCATCCACGTACTGCAATAGCTGGATCTTCTCCACGCTCGATGCCGCCGACCCGTGGCGCTCGATGGCGCGCGCCTCGGTGGAACTGTTCATCGCGCGGTCCGACGGCCCCAAGGAACGCTACATCGAGGAGATGGTGTCGCTGTACGGCGTGGACGGCATCGTCTTTCACGACTGCCGCACCTGTCCCAACAACTCCAATACGCGCTACGGCATGCCGCGCCGCATCTCGGAGCGACTGGGCATCCCCACGCTCGTGCTCGACGGCGACGTGAACGACCTGCGCTGTTTCTCGGACGAACAGGCGCGCACGAACATCGAAGGGTTCGTGGAGCAGCTCGCCGACGCGCGGTCCGCGTCGGGGCGGGCGATCCGCGCATGAACCTGTTCGCGGGCATCGACAGCGGCTCGTGGAACACGAAGGCCGTGGTGATCGACGCCGACGGCGCCGTGCTCGGTGCGAGCGTGGTGCGCTCGGGCGCCGACCTCACCGTCGCCGCCGAACTCGCATATGCGAGGGCGCTCGAGATGGCCGGCTTCACCCGGGCGGACGTGCGCGCCGTCTGGTCCACGGGCTTCGGGCGGTCGTCCGTGCCGTTCGCGAACGGCACCCGCACCGAGCTCGACTGCCATGGCCGCGGCGCCGCCTTCCACGTGCGCGGACCGTTCGTCGTCATCGACATCGGCGGGCAGGACGCGAAGGTGATCCGCATCGACGCGCAGGGGCACCGGCTCTCGCACCGGATGAACCGCAAGTGCGCGGCGGGCACGGGAAGCTTCCTCGACGAGATCGCGTTGCGCCTCGGCATCGAGACAGCCGCACTCGACCCGCTGGCGGCGCAGTCGGGAGAGGAATTCGAACTCTCGAGCTTCTGCACCGTGTTCGCCGGCACGGAGCTGCTGACGCTCATCCGTGCGGGACGGCGCCCCGAGGACCTCGCGATGGCCGCGTACCGCTCGCTGATGAAACGCGTGATCGCGATGGACGTGTTCGAAGGGCGGGTCGTGGCGACCGGCGGTGTGGTGGCGCACCATCCGACGATGGTCGCGCTGCTCTCGGAGACGCTGCACACGCCGGTGATCGTGCCGCCACACCCGCAGGAGATGGGGGCGTTCGGCGCGGCGCTGGCCGCGCGGGACGGCGCCGAATCGGTGGGCGCAGATCCCGACGCGCGGCGCGATCTGCCGATCGCCGCACCCGAAGGGACCGCCCATGACGGATGAGACGCGCATGATCGCCGACCACGCGATGAAGCACGCGCGCGCGGCCGTCTGCGAGGGGAACACGATCCGCTCGCGGCTCGCGCCGGTGGGCGAACGCGAGAGCGTCGGCGGGTTGCTCGAGCGCAATGCGGCGCGGTTCGGCGCGCACGCCGTCTACAGCGAGCGTCGAGACGGTGCGTTCCGCCCCGTCTCGTGGACGGCGTTCGCGCGCGCCGTGGCCTCGTTCGGCGATTTCCTCGCGTCAGCCGGCATCGACCGCAACGCGCGGGTGGTGGTGGTCTCGGCGAACCGCGGCGAGATGCTCGTGGCCGAGTTCGCGACGATGAGCCTCGGCGCGACCTATGCTCCGTTGTTCGCCGGCTATCCGCCCGACCAGGTGCGCGGACTCATCGCGCAGGTGAATCCCACCGTGCTGATCGTGGCCGGCCGCGACCAGCTCGCGGGCGTGCATCTCGGGAGCGCGGCGCGCGTGCTCGTGACGCTCGACGACGTCGACGCCGCCACGGTGGAGCCGGTGCTGCGGGGGACGGCCGTCGTGCATCGGACGTTCCGGCAGGCGCTCACCACGCACGCCGCCGACGAACCGCGTGTCACGGCGTTCCTGCGTGACGCGGCGCGGATCGACGACGGCCAGCCGGCGCTGCTCAACTTCACCTCGGGGACGAGCGGCATCCTGAAGGGCGTGGTGCTCACGCACGACAACATCCTCTCGCAACAGCGCGCGCTTGCGGCGATCTGGCAGGTGTCGAGCGACGACCGGTTCCTCTCGTACCTGCCGTGGCACCACAGCTTCGGCGGCATCTTCGAGAAGTACACGGCGCTGTACAATGGCGCGACGATCCACATCGACGACTCGCGCGGCAAGGACTTCACGGCGCTCAAGCGCAACTGGGGCGAGGTACGCCCCACGATCTACTTCAGCGTGCCGCAGGTGTACCAGCAACTCGTGACGCACGTGCAGTCGCGCCCCGAGGACGACGCGACGATCTTCCACGACGGATTGCGGTTCGTCTTCACGGCCGCGGCGCCGCTGCCGGGCACCGTCTCGGCGTTCTTCGCGGCGAGAAAGGTGCCCGTGCTCGAAGGGTGGGGGCTCACGGAAACGTCGCCCTGCTGCACGCTCACCGACATGAGCGAGGCGCGCAGCGTTCCCGGGCTGGTCGGCTATCCGATCCCTGGCGTCACCATCGGCATCGCGCCTGATGGCGAGATCCTCGTGAGCGGTCCCAACGTGATGCGCGGCTACTACGAGTATCCGAATGCGACGGCGCAGGCGCTGCCCGGCGACGGGTGGTTCCACACGGGCGATCTCGGCGAGTTCGTGGGTGCCGGCCTCAAGCTGATCGCGCGCAAGGACCGCGTGTTCAAGATGCTCAATGCGGAGAAGGTCGTCCCCACGGAGATCGAGAACCGGCTCGCGGCGATGAACAACTTCATCCGCCACGTGATCGTGGCCGGGCAGGGGCGCAGCTTTCTGACGGCGCTCATCTTCCCGGACTACTTCCGGATCGGCGAGCAGTTCGGCGCGGACCTGGCCGAGGCCGACCGCGTGGTGAAGGCGTCGCTGCGCGAGACGTTGATGGCCTTCAACGCCGGGCATCGCGTGAAGTACGAGCGCATCCAGGCGTTCGCCGTGATCACGAAGGAGCTGTCGCTGGAAGCCCAGGAGCTCACGCCGTCGATGAAGGTGCGTGTGCGCCACGTCCTCGATAATTCCGAGGAATATCTCGAGGCCGTCTACGAGCCGAGCGCCGACTGCGATTGCCGGTTCCTCCGGAAGGTGATGCGTCTCGGCCCGGACGACCGGCGCTGTTTCGCCGGGATCGACCGGACACTCGACCAGTGCCATGCCTGCGGCAGCTTCATCTTCGGCGACGCCGAGGTGAACGGACCCGCGAACTCAACCGGATGACGGACGATGACGACGCGAACTGACGGACAGTGGGATGCGTGGATGATGGTCGCCCCCGGCGCGCCGGTGGAGCATCGCGTGCTGGCCCCACGCGCGCCCGCCGCGGGTGAGGCCATGGTGGAGGTGGCGGGATGCGGCGTGTGCCACACCGACATGTCGTTCCTGCATCACGGCGTGAAGACGCGTGGTGCGCTCCCGCTCACGCTCGGTCACGAGATCAGCGGTACCGTGCGCGCCGTGGGTGCGGGTGTGCCGGCTGCGCTCGTCGGGCAGGCGGTGGTGGTGCCCGCCGTGCTGCCGTGCGGCGAATGCGACTTGTGCAGAGCCGGCCGCCGCACCATCTGCCGCAAGCAGGTGATGCCGGGGAACGACGTACACGGCGGGTTCGCGTCGCACGTGGTGGTGCCCGCGCGCTTCCTCTGTTCCGTGCCGGATGCGGCGCTGCGCACGCACGACTTGTGGGAGTTGAGCGTGGTGTCGGACGCCATCGCGACGCCGTTCGAGGCGGTGAAGCGCTCGGGGCTCGCGGCCGGTGAGACCGCGTTGATCGTCGGCGTGGGCGGTATCGGCGTGTACGGCGTGCAGGTCGCCGCGGCCACGGGCGCCAAGGTCATCGCACTCGACGTGAACGACGCCAAGCTCGAGCAGGCGCGCGCGGCCGGTGCCGGCGCGGTGCTGAACGTGCGCGACATGCCGGTGAAGGACATCCGCAAAGCGGTGCGTCCGCTCGCGGAGGGACTCGGCGCCCCGGCGCACTGCTGGAAGATCTTCGAGATGTCGGGCACGAAGGCCGGGCAGGAGACGGCGTACTCGCTGCTCGGCTTCGGTGCGTCGCTCGCGATCGTCGGCTTCACGATGGACCGCGTGGAGGTCAGTCTCTCCAACCTGATGGCGTACGACGCCACGGTGCGCGGCAACTGGGGCGCCGATCCGCTGATCTATCCGGAGCTCCTGCAGTGGATCGGCGAAGGGCGCATCACGCTCAAGCCGTACGTCGAGCGCCATGCGCTGGCGGAGATCAACGCGGTGTTCGACGCCGCGCACCACGGGCGGCTGATCAAGCGCGCGGTGCTGGTGCCGGGGTGAGCGTCACGGACTGACCACGGCGCGCCGCGCGGCGCGCGCGTCACGCCGCGGAGAGTGCGCGCGCCTCCGCCTCGAGCCGCTCGGCCAGCGCGGTGAAACGCTCGCGCGCGCCTTCCGCGGCATCCTGCCGCTCGATCGCCTCGAATCCCGCGAGCACCGCGTCGTGCCGCTCGGGCGAGAGCATCCCGTCGGCCTCGGGAAAGAGCATCTCGTCCTCTTTCGCGATGTGGTCACGGAGGAGGGCGACGTAGCTGCGCGCGCTCGCGGCGATGCGGCGACCAGCCGCGGCGTCGCCGCCTTCGAGGCGTTTCACGCCGTCGCGCATCGCGCGCGTCAGCGCCCGCCCCTGCTCGTGT
>CAIRBD010000292.1 GCA_903876745.1 uncultured Gemmatimonadota bacterium | reverse complement strand
GGCTGGATCGTTCGCGACGAGCAACAGCGTGTCGGCCGCCTCGCCGAGTGCGGTCGCCACGCGATCGATCATGCGCCGGCCGCCGACGGTCGAGAGTCCTTTCGCCGCGCCGCCCATGCGCGCTCCCAGACCACCGGCGAGGATCGCGCCCGTGCAGCGACGCCGGGCGGTCATTCCCGCCAGGTCGCGCTGAGCGTGGGGCTCTCCGCCACCGTCACACGCGACACCGTCGCCGCCGCACCGAGCGTCGCCTGCACGCGCTCGGCGATGAGGCGCGCGATGTTCTCGCACGTGGGGATCTCGCGTCCCTCGGCGAACTCGGCCACGTCGGTGTTGAAATTGCGGTGGTCGAACCGGTGCATCACCTCGCGCTCGAGCGCGGCGTCGAGCGCGCGCAGGTCGAGGATCATCCCCGTGGTCGGGTCGATCGGGCCGCGTACCGTCACGTCACACACGTAGGTGTGACCGTGGTACGCCGGGCGCGCGCAGAGGCCGAACGCGGCCTCGTTCTGCGCGTCGCTCCACTCCGGCCGCCGATAGCGGTGTGCGGCGGCGAAGGTGACGCGCCGCGTGAGCGAGGTGGTCGCCATCAGCGACCGCTCAGCGGAAGCTGGCCCACGTCCAGCCGACGGTGAGCGCGGTGTGCGTCGTCCACGGCGAGAGGTTGCCGGTGGCGTAGATGGCCTGCGGGTCGGCGTCGGTGGAGCGGTAGTTCTGCGGGTACTTGAGCTGCCAGTAGTAGAGCGAGAGGTCGGCACGCAGCTGCGAGTTGGGGCCGGTCACCCAGCGCAGCCCCGTGCCCATCGTCAGGCTGAGGGCCGGTTTGAGCGAGAACCCCGACACGTCGCCGGCGTTGTCGCCCGCGTCGAACATCATGCCCACGCCGAAGTTCACGAGCGGCTGCAGGTCGTGCCACGTGCGGGCGCCCGTGAGGGCCAACGTGATGCCGGCGTCGACGTCCGTCAGCACCGAGCTCTTCGTACCCACCAATCGCGCGGCGGGGTGCTTCTCGAAGTCGAGGATGTTGCGGGACACGCTGCCGCTGAGGGAGCGCACGAAGAGATACGCCGGGCCGCCGAGGGCAAGGTCGTAGCGCAGGCCGACCACCGGTACCGTGCCTTTGGGGCCGACGTTCACGGGATCGGGGCCGAAGTTCCACAGTCCCGCGACGAGCCCGAAGCGCTGGCCCTCTTCGAGATCCTTGTACGGGCTCTTGTCGGGGAGCGAGCCCACCTGCGCGGCGAGCGGCGTGGCGAAACAGGCGAGCGTGAACAGCGCGGACTTCAGACGAAACTGCATCAGGCGGTGACTCCCGTGAGGCGCAGATCGCGCCCGGTCATTTCGGATGGCTGCTCGACGCCGAGCATGCCGAGGACGGTGGGGCCGACGTCGCAGAGCGCGCCGCCGGACCGGATCGACACCGGCGCGCCGTCCTCGACGAGCAGGAACGGCACCGGGTTGGTGGTGTGTGCGGTGTGCGGCCCGCCGGTGGCGGGGTCGATCATCATCTCGCAGTTGCCGTGATCGGCCGTGATCAAGAGGCGCGTGCCCGACCGCTCCGCGCTCGCGATGATCCGCGCGAGGCAGGCGTCCACGGTCTCGCACGCGCGGATGGTCGCGGCGATGTTGCCGCTGTGGCCGACCATGTCGCCGTTGGCGTAGTTCACGAGCGTGAAATCATGCGACTTGTTCTCGATGGCGTTGCAGAGCACATCGGTGATACCCGGCGCGCTCATCTCCGGCATCAGGTCGTACGTCGCCACCTTCTGGCTGGGCACGAGGATGCGCTCCTCGCCGCGATACGGCACTTCGAGGCCGCCGTTGAAGAAGTAGGTGACGTGCGGGTACTTCTCCGTCTCCGCGGTGCGCAGCGTGGTCATCCCGGCGTCGCACAGCACCTCGGCGACGATCCTCGCCATCGAGAACGGCGCGAACGCCACGGGGAAGGGGAACGTCGCGTCGTACTGCGTCATGCAGGCGAGGTGCAGGGCCGGCCGGCCGGCGATGTCGAAGCCGTCGAATCCCGGCACGGCCAACGCGCGCACGATCTGCCGCATGCGGTCGGACCGGAAGTTCCAGCAGATGACCGCGTCGCCGTCTCGCATCGGCGCGACCGGGGCGCCGTCCTTCGTGATGACTGCCGGCTTGATGAACTCGTCGGTCTCGCCGCGGCGGTAGGCCTCGCGGATGAACGCGACCGGATCGGTGCAACCCGGTCCCGTGCCGTCGACGGCGGCGCGGTAGCACAGCTCGACGCGCGGCCACCGCTGGTCGCGGTCCATGCCGTAGTACCGCCCGCCCACGCTGGCGATCACGGCGCGCCCCGCCGTGGCGGCCACGAGCTGCTCCATGAACCCGAGCGCCGACGTGGGCATCGTGTCGCGCCCGTCGAGCAGCGCGTGGATGGCGATGCGCGGCACGTCCTCGCGCGTGGCGAGGGTGACGAGCGCGAGCAGGTGCTCCTGGTGCGCGTGCACGCCGCCGTCGCCGATCAGGCCGATCAGATGCAGCGTGCCGCCGTTCGTCTTGGCGTGCGCGCAGGCGGCGCGGAACGTCTCGTTGCGGTAGAAATCGCCGGTCGTGATGGACTTGCCGATGCGCACGAGGTCCTGCATCACCACGCGTCCGGCACCGAGATTCAGGTGCCCCACCTCGCTGTTCCCCATCTGCCCTTCGGGGAGGCCCACAGCGAGTCCCGAGGCGTCGAGCAGGGTGCGCGGCGCGCGGGCAGACAGCTTGTCCCACGTCGGGACGTTCGCCAGCGCGATCGCGTTTCCCTCGCGCTCGCGGCGGTACCCCCAGCCGTCGAGCACGACCAGCACCACCGGACTGCGCTTGTCGGCCGAACGCGCCATCATAGCCCGCCAGAGTGTCGAAGAGTAAGTTTCTGAGGCGCGCCCCACGGCCGCGCACGCGGTGCGTGCGCCGAAGGCGCAACAGGCGAAATCTAGTCCCCGTTCCGCCCCCCTACCAGCGATGCGCTTCTTCTGTTCCATCTTCGCGTTGATGGTCGCGTGCGCCGGCACTACGGCGGAGGCGTTCGCGCAGGCACCCGTCACCTCCAGCGCCTCGGGCCGCGGCTCCCCCGGCGGCACCGTCGCCGCGACGCTCCTCCCCGGTGCCAAGGTGGTACCCGGCGAGACGCGCAACGGTGAGACGTACGTGATCCTCGAGGGGTGGATCGACGAGAAGAAGCTCGGTGGCCCTCGCGATTCGTTCCCGGAGTCCGTGGCCGGTAAGCTGGCGATGCGCGTGCACACGACGGCGTCCAAGAATGGCGCCGTGATCGCGGAGCTCCATGCGGGCGCCGGCGTCACGGTGCTCGCGCACGATCAGGGCTGGGCGAAGGTGCGGCGCGGCATGTGGGTGAGCGCGAAAGCGCTCGGGGCGGTGGTGGGCGAGCCCGCCAAGAGCGCCTCGGCTCCGGCTGCACCGAAAGCCGCACCCCCGTCATCGCCGGCTCCACAAAAGGCGGCGACGGTCATTCCCCCGCAGGTGAAGACGGTGCCGAAGCCCGTGCCACCGACGGCCAAGGCGACGCCGCAACCCGTGCCGCCGTCGGTGAAGACAGCGCCGCCGAAACCGACGACGGTCGCCAAGCCGGCTCCTCAGCCGGAGAAAGCGGCGCCGGTCGCGGCCGCGCCGGTGGAGTCGCCGGCTCCCACGCCGATGCCGCCCGGGGCGCTTCTCGTCGCGCGCGGGACGGCCCTGCAGAGCTCGCCGTCTGGCGGCGCCGTCGCCGCGCTCTCTACCGGGGCGGTGCTGGAACCGATCGTCCGCGATCGCGGCTGGGTGAAGGTGCGCGTCGAAGGGTGGGTGAACGAGCGGGATCTCTCCCCGACCGACAGCGGATTCAGCGCGCAGCTCACGGCGTCCGATCTGCGGGCCGACCCCGAGGGGAGCCGCGGCAAGATCGTACGCTGGGAGGTGCAACTCCTCGCGCTGCAGTACGCCGATCCGCTCCGACGGGACCTCGCGCGCGACGAGCCGTACTTCCTCGCCCGCGGTCCCGGCGCCGAGAACGCGCTGCTCTACCTCGCGGTGCCGCCGTCGCTCCTGAAGGACGCGAAAGCGCTGGCCCCGCTCACGAACGTCATCATCACGGCGCGGGTGCGCGTGGGGCGCAGCGATCCGGGCGGCACGGCGATCCTCGACCTGCGGTCGATCTCCAAGCGTTGATGGCCGCGTTCCGCACGTTGATGCGCCGGTTCCCGCGGACGACGCGCGTCGTCTGGGGGCTGGCCGCGCTGCTCGCCGCTGCCGACGGCGTCCTGCTCGCCAAGCGCCAGGCGTTCGCGCGCGAGACCGCCTCGCTGCGCGAGGCGATGACGGCGAGCGAGCGCGAGCGCATCGACGCGTCGATGGCCGTCGAGTCCGATCGGCAGCGGGTGGTCATCGAACTCGCCCGCCGTGACGCGCGCGGCGACGAACGCCTGCACCTCTCCATCGCGCGCGACAGCGGTCGTCTGCACCTCGAGCAGCAGGGCGCCATCCTGCGCACCACCGGCGTCGAGATCGG
>CAIRBD010000291.1 GCA_903876745.1 uncultured Gemmatimonadota bacterium | reverse complement strand
CGTACTCGAAGGTGTTGAGCGGCGAGCCGGTCAGCCTGCAGTTCGAGATGGTGCCTCCGGGGATGCAGGCCGTGCGCTCGTTCCGCACGAACCTGGCGCCGCTGCGCGATCCGGCGGGGCAGGTGATCGGCGCCGCCGCCGTGTGGAGCGACGTCACGGCCGCCGTGCAGGTGGAGCGCGAGCGCGAGCGCCTGCTCGCGCGCATCACCGAGGCCGATCGGATCGAATCGCTCGGCAAGCTCGTCTCGGGCGTGGCGCACGAACTGAACAACCCGCTTGCGGCGATCCTCAACTTCACCGAGGACCTGCTCGCCGACGCGCGCCCCGACGAGGAACGGCTCGCGCTGCAGGTGATCCAGGCGCAGGCGCTGCGCTCACGCACCATCGTGCGCGACCTGCTGACCTTCGTGCGCCAGGGCGACCGGCGGCCGCGCAAGCCGGAGATGCCGGGACACATCCTCGACACGCTGCTGCG
Organism: uncultured Gemmatimonadota bacterium; assembly: GCA_903876745.1. Taxonomy (GTDB): domain Bacteria; phylum Gemmatimonadota; class Gemmatimonadetes; order Gemmatimonadales; family Gemmatimonadaceae; genus Fen-1231. The sequence continues at coordinate 1,769 of CAIRBD010000291.1, read as the reverse complement.
GGCGGTGCAGCCGGGGATGAACACGCAGGGCGTGCAGTTCGCCGCGACCGTCGGCGACCCCGAGACGCCGCTCGAGCTCGATCGTGCGGGGTTCGAGCAGGTGGTCACGAACCTCCTCACGAACGCGGCCCAGGCAGCCGGCGCGGGGGGCGCGGTGCGCCTCGCGGCGCGGCGCGAGGGCGATGAATACGTCGTGAGCGTGGAGGACAACGGTGCGGGGATCACCGCGGAGCACGCGGCGCGCATCTTCGAGCCGTTCTTCACGACGAAGCCCACGGGGCAGGGCGTGGGGCTCGGCTTGTCGGTGTCGATCGGCATCGTGAAGGCGCACGGCGGCACGCTGGTGGCGGAGAACCGTGCCGCCGAGGTGGGAGGCGGTGCCTGCTTCACGCTGCGGCTCCCCGTGGCCGCAGGGGTCACACCGTCGCGTCCGAGTCCTGTGCCGCCGGTCACGGCCCGCGACATCGCGGCGGCGCAGGCGCAGCAGGTGCAGCGGGCGACTCGTGAAGCCGCAGCGGGCGGCGCATCGCCGCTTCCCGCGCGAAGACCGGGGCTGCTCGTGATCGACGACGAGGAGCCGATCCGTCGCGGGCTCCGGCGCTACTTCGAGCGGCGGGGCTGGGCGGTGGACGAGGCCGCCGATGGCACTGACGCGATCGTGAAGCTCGAGCGCCGCGAGGCGTCGGTGCTGTACGACGTGGTGCTCTGCGACCTGAAGATGCCCGGTGTGTCGGGGCAGGAACTCTACGCGCGCATCGCGGCGGAATCGCCCGAGATGGCGCGTCGGTTCATCCTCTCGACGGGCGACGTGACGGCGCACGATGTGGCCGGGTTCCTCGCCACGGTGCCGGCGCCCGTGCTCGAGAAGCCCTTCGAACTGATCACGCTGGAGCAGCTGGCGGAAGAGGTGCGTCGCGCCGCGACAGCGCCTGCCGCAGCGCCTCCGGCGTGATCGGCTTGGAGACGTAGTCGTTCATTCCGGCCTCGAGGCAGCGCTCGCGGTCGCCGCTCATCGCGTTCGCCGTCATGGCCACGATCCACAGCACGCGATCGCCGCTCTCGCGGATGCGCCGCGTGGCCTCGAAGCCGTCCATGTTCGGCATCTGCACGTCCATGAACACGACGTCGTAGGGGAACCGGCCGGCCATCGCCGCGGCCTCCACGCCGTCGGCGGCGACGTCGGCGCGGCAACCGAGCCGCTCGAGCATCTTCACCGCCACCAGCTGATTCACGGGGTTGTCCTCGGCCACGAGCACGCGCGTGAGCGTGCGATGGACGGCGGGGCCGTCGGGGTGCGCGTCGGCCCGCCGCTCCACCGCCGGGACCGCCGCCGTCGGCGTCCGTTCGTTGAGCGCGTGCCGTGTGAGGATCTGGTCGCGCTCCTCCCAGCCGGCGTCGCGCGCGAGCACCGTCTCGAGCGTCGCGGCGAGCGTCTCGGGGCGCACCGGCTTGGTGAGGTACGCGTTGAATCCCGCGGCGTGGAACCGTTCGGCGTCGCCGCGCTGCGCCGACGACGTGCACACGACGAGCGCCGTGTCGCGGAGTGATTCGTCGGCGCGGATCGTGCGGCCCAGCAGTTCACCGTCCATCCCGGGCATCAGGAAATCGATGATCGCGATGCGGATCGGGTCGCGCTCCGCGGCCGCGGCGCGCATCACGTCGAGCGCCGCGTCGCCGCGCTCGCACGTCTCCACGCGCATCCCCCACGCGCGCAACCACTCGCGCAGCAGCTGTACGTTGATGGGCACGTCGTCCACGACGAGCGCGCG
>CAIRBD010000290.1 GCA_903876745.1 uncultured Gemmatimonadota bacterium | reverse complement strand
GCCCGCGACGCGTCCGGGCGCAGCGGGACGAATGCTACACGAAAGGCCGGGTCCTCTCACGAGTGACCCGGCCTTTCGCTTTCATATCATCGTGTCCTGCACGCTCCGCTCAATGCACGCGTTCACTCGCCGTACGCGACCAGTGGGCGGCCCAGGCGGAGAGCCCTTCTTCCGTCATGGGGCGCGCGATGAAGAAGCCCTGCATCACTTCGCAGCCGAGCCCGGCGAGCAGATCCCAGTCGGGCCGCAGCTGGATCCCTTCGGCGACGGCGGTCATCCGCAGGCTGCGCGCGAGGGCGAGACTCGCCTCGACGACGGAGCGCAGCGAGTTGGAGTGCGAGCACCCGTGCACGAACTGACGGTCGATCTTCAGTTCGTTGAAGGGGAGGCGGTGCAGTTTGGAGAGTCCCGACTGCCCGGTGCCGAAGTCGTCGATGGAGAGGTTGAACCCCTTCAGCCGGAGCCGCGTGGCGACGTCGAGCAGCTTGATGACGTCGCGTTCGACATGGGTCTCGGTGATCTCGAGGGTGATCCAGTCGGGCGGGACGCCGGCGTCGAGGGCGAACATCTCGACGCGCTCGGGCAGGTCGAGCCGGTCGAAGGCGCGCACGGAGAGGTTGATGGCGACCGACAGCTCACGTCCGGAGTTGCGCCAGCGGCCCGCGGTGGCGATGGCCGTCTCGAGGCACCAGTCGGTGAGCCAGCGCACGTACTCGTCGTCGGACTCGATGTCCTCGATGAAATGGGCAGGGTCGAGGAGTCCGAGTTCGGGGTGATTCCATCGGATGAGCGCCTCGACGCCGGCGAACTCGCCGGTGAGCATGCGCACTTTGGGCTGGTAGAGGAGCTGGAACTCCTGATTCTCGAACGCGAGCCGCAGGTCGCGCGAGGGTACGGGATCGACCGGGTCGGCGAGCGGCGCCTTGGCGTGGCGCATCTTCTCGAGGATCGGGGTGATCTTGGCGGCGGTGAGCGGCTTGGAGATGGTGCCGAGCAGGCGCAGGCCCTGCACCTCGGCGAGGATCCCCGCCGTCTCGATGACCCGCTCCTCCTCGATGCTCATGATGGCGATGGCGGAATCGAGGTGCAGCCCGGAGAAGCTGCGGATGGTCTCGATGCCGTCGCGGCCCGGCATACGCAGGTCGCAGAGGATGAGGTCGTAGTGTTCGGCGCGTTCGCCGGCGGAGGAGACGAGGTCGAAGGCGACCTTGCCGTCGGTGGCTTCGGTGACGTCGGTGATGCCGACGTTCTTGAGCACGCTGCGCACCCAGCGGCGGACGTGTTCCTGATCGTCCACCACCAGCACGCGCGTCGAGGCATACTCATTGATCTGCATGGTCTACTCTCGTTCGAGGGCTTCGTGCACCTTGCGGGTGATCTGCTCGACGGTGAACGGTTTCTCGATGAAGTCCTGGCGTTTGTCGGCGAGATCCCTGATCATGGCGTCGTTGTCGGTGTACCCCGACATGAAAAGCACTCTCGATTCCGGATGGACGACCGAGAAGCGCTCGACGAACTCGCGGCCGTTCATCCCGGGCATCATGATGTCGCTGATGACGAGGTGGATCGGCTGCGTGTGTTCCCTGGCGATGCGCATCGCTTCGCCACCGTGGGCGGCCTCGAGGACGGCGAGGCCCTGGCGTTGCAGGATGCGGGACAACGTGGTGCGGACGGCGTTCTCGTCCTCGACGATGAGCACGTTGGACGATTCGGCAGCGGTGACGGTCGCGACGCCGAAGGACGGGCGGGGAAGCACGGGCGGTTCATCGAAGGACTGCGGGAAGTAGATGCGGAACGTCGTCCCGCGTCCGAGTTCGGAGGAGACGCGTACGTACCCGCCGATCAGCTTGACGATGCCGTAGACGGTGGAGAGGCCGAGGCCGGTGCCTTTGCCCGGGGGCTTGGTCGTGAAGAACGGCTCGAAGACGCGGCGCATCGTCGCGTCGTCCATCCCCGTGCCGGTGTCGCTGACGGAGACCATCACGTACTCGCCGGCGGCCGCGTCGGTCTGGCGGTCGGCCTCGTCGGCGCTGACGGAGACGTTCTTTGTGGAGATCGTGAGATAGCCGCCACGCGGCATCGCGTCGGCGGCGTTGATGACGAGGTTGAGGAGCACCTGTTCCACGTGGCCCGGGTCGGCCTTGACCCGTCCGATGCCGGAGCCGAGCCGGAGTTCGCGCGTGACGGCGTCGGGGAGCACGCGACTGACCATCGATTCGAGCCCCGCGACGATGTCGTTGACGTCGATGATCTTGGGGACGAAGACCTGCTTGCGGCTGAACGCGAGCAGTTGACGGGCGAGCGCCGCGGCGCGTTCGGCGGCGCTGCGGATCTCCACCAGTTCCTCGTGCCGGGGATCGCTCTCGACGGTCTCGAGGAGCACGAGATCGCAGTAGCTGCGGATGACGGTGAGGAGGTTGTTGAAGTCGTGCGCCACACCGCCGGCGAGGCGTCCGATCGCCTCCATCTTCTGCGACTGCCGAATCTGCTCCTCGAGCTCGGAGCGGTCGGTGACGTCGAGCAGCATCACGCCGAGGCCGAGCAGTTCATCGCCGGTGGCGAGCACCGGATAACAGTTGACGACCCACGATGACGGTCTGCCGCCGGGGCCCGGTGACTCGACGCGCACATCGAGGCGTGGCTGGCGCGTCTGTACGACGAGCGCGAGCTGACGGGTGACGGCGTCGGCGAGCGCTTTGGGGAGCGCGTCGTGGAGCGACGCCAGGTACAGCGATTCCGGATCGAGGCCGCGGATGGCGGCGAGCGCGCGATTGGCGCGCAGGCACCGG
>CAIRBD010000289.1 GCA_903876745.1 uncultured Gemmatimonadota bacterium | reverse complement strand
GGCGCTGGTGCAGCGCGCGCCCTTCCCCGTGGCGACGGTCAGCCCGGTGGAGGAGACGGCGTCGGATCTCTCGGAGGCGCGCGCGCTCATGGAGCGCGTGCTCGTGGCGGCGGAATCGCTGGTGGAGACGGACGAGCAGTTCCCCGCGGAAGTGCCCGGGGTGCTCCGGCGGCACGTGAACGACCCGTCGCGATTCTCCGATCACGCTGCGGGGAGCGGCCACCTGCGCATCGCCGAGAAGGACGACGTGCTGCAGGCGCTCGACGTGTGCGCGCGCCTGACGCTCGTGGCCGCGAAGTTCGAGAAGGACGTGGCGCGCGGCCACGTGCTCGAGGAGGTGCGGCAGCAGACGGAGCTCAAGGTGGAGCGGCATCACCGCGAGTTCTATCTGCGCCAGCAGCTGCAGGCGATCCGCGCCGAGCTGGGCGAGCGCGATCCGGCCGAGCACGACACCGAGGAGCTCCAGCGGCAGATCGACGCGGCGGGACTTCCGCCGACCGTGCTGCAGGAAGCGCGGCGCGAGACGGACCGTCTGCGCGCGCTGTCGCCGGCGTCGAGCGAATACCAGGTGCTGCACAACTACCTCGAGCTGGTGCTCGCCCTGCCGTGGAACAAGCGCAGCGGCGACGAAGACATCGCGCTCGACAAAGTGGAAGCGGCGCTCGACGACCGGCACTACGGACTCGAAGAGGCGAAGGAGCGCATCCTCGAGTACCTGTCGGTGCGGCAGCTGCTCAAGCACCGCGGCGGAGATTCGCACGGCCCGATCCTCTGCTTCGTGGGTCCGCCGGGCACGGGCAAGACGTCGCTCGGCGAGGCGATCGCGCAGAGCATCGGGCGCCAGTTCTACCGCATCTCGGTGGGCGGCGTGCGCGACGAAGCGGAGATCCGCGGGCATCGGCGGACGTATGTGGGGTCGATGCCGGGGCGCGTGCTGCAGGCCCTGCGACGCGTGCAGGTGAACGACCCCGTGCTGATGATCGACGAGATCGACAAGATGACGGCGGGCGGCCCGAGCGGCGACCCGCTCTCGGCGATGCTCGAGGTGCTCGATCCGCAACAGAACCACAGTTTCGTCGACCATTATCTGAACCTGCCGTTCGATCTCTCGTCGGCGCTGTTCATCTGCACGGCGAACAACATCTTCGACATCCCCGCGGCGCTGCGCGACCGCATGGAAGTCATCCGCATCGCGGGCTACACGGTGGAAGAGAAGGTGGAGATCGCGTGGCGCTATCTGCTGCCGCGCCTGTTCGCCGAGCACGGCATCACCGATCTCGACCTGCAGTTCACGGACGAGACGCTGGGCACGATCTCGAGCCGCTATTCGCGCGAGGCGGGGCTGCGCAACTTCGAGCGCAATCTGGCCGCGCTCATGCGCCGTCGCGCGCGCTCCAAGGCGCGCGGGGAGACCGGCGCGTGGATCGTGGACGCGGCGCGCATCGAGGACGCGCTCGGTTCGCCGCGCTATGCCGCCGAGGAGGCGGAGATCGCGCCCGAAGTGGGGACGGTGACGGGGCTCGCATGGACGGCGACGGGTGGCGAACTGATGACCATCGAGGCGCTGCGCATGCCGGGCACCGGCAAGCTCACCGTGACGGGGCAGCTCGGCGACGTGATGCGTGAATCCGTGGACGCCGCGTGCTCGTACGTACGCTCACGGGCGACGGCGCTGCGGATCGAGGACGCGGAGATGCGGACGACGGATCTGCACATCCACTTCCCCGCGGGCGCGGTGCCCAAGGACGGACCGAGTGCGGGCGTGGCGGTGACGCTGGCGATCGCGAGCGTGATGAGCCGGCGGGCGGTGCGGCGCGACATCGCCGTGACCGGCGAGGTCACGCTGCGCGGACGCGTTCTCGAGATCGGAGGCGTGAAAGAGAAAGTGCTGGCGGCATACCGGGCCGGACTGCGGGAGGTGATGCTCCCGCTCGCGAACGAGAAGGACTTGCGCGAGGTGCCGGAGACGGTGCGCGGGAGCGTGCGCTTCTCGTTCGTGGGGACGATGGACGACGCACTCGAGGCGATGCTGCTGCCCGAGGTGCTCGTCGAGCTCGCCGATGCCCCGCCGCCGTCGCGCGCGCGTGTGCGCACGCCGCCCATCGCCGACGCGCACCATCCGGACGCGTAGGCGCGCCGCGTGACCGACCTCGGCGGGTTCTGGACGCGCCTCGGCCTCGATGTGCTGCTCGGCTCCGTCTCCGGTGGCGTGACGAGTTGGGTGGCCGTGGTGCTGATGTTCCGTCCGTACGAGAACACGTTCGGGCTGCACGGCGCGATCCCCAAGAACAAGGCGCGGCTCGCGAAGACGATCGGGCGCACGGTGGGCGAGCGGTTGCTCACCACGGACGACATCCTCGCCGAGTTGCGGCGGTCGGGGCTGCGTGACGCGATCGCGCGCAAGCTCACGGAGCTCTCGGCACAGCTGCTCGAGCGCGAACGCGGGTCGCTGCGCGAGCTGCTGCCGCCCGCGATGATCGCCGAGGTGGAGCGCGCGCTGCAGGGCGCGGGCCCCGGCGCCGCCGACGCGTACGCGCGATTCGTGGCGACGGAGGAGTTCGAGGCGATGGCGCGCGCGTTCGTCGCGCGGTCGCAGGACGATCTCGAGCGCGCGGGCACGGAGATCGAACTGGTGCCGGAGAAGAAGCCCGGGCTGGCCGCGCGCGCGACGGCGCGCGCCTCGGGACTCGCGTCGGGGCTCATCAACGACGTCCTCGCCACGTGGGTGGTGCGCGCGGCCCGCACTGACCGGGCGCGGGCGATGGCGGCGGAGGCGGTGCGTGGCGGCGGCGCGGCGCTGCTCGACCGTCCGCTGGGGCGGCTGAGCCGGTGGCTGCCGGACGATGCGGCCACGCGGCTCGTCGCGGCGGCGGTGCCGGCCGTATGGGAGCAGATCGAGGCGGCGCTCCCCGCGATGCTCGAGACGGTGGACATCCCGTCGATGGTGGAGCGCAAGGTGCTCGGCTTCAGCACGCAGCGCGTGGAGGAGATCGTCCGCGGCGTGACGCAGCGCGAGCTCAACCTCATCGTGCAACTCGGCTACGTGCTGGGCGGCGCGATCGGCGGCACCCAGTTCATCGTGGAGCGGTGGCTCGGGCGCTGACGCGCCCGCCGGTCAGTACGTGAACGACGTGATGGAGCGGCCCGCGCCTTTGCTGCCGCCGTCGCCCGTGTCGTTGAACGTGCCGACGAAGACGCGCGGCACTTTGCCCTTCGCGTTCACCGTGACGACGAAGTTGGTCACGGCCGCGCCACAGGACGACCAGTTGTCGACGCGCACGAGGTACTCGCCGCGCGGCGCGACGAGCCCCGTGGTCCAGAAGATGTTCTCGGCGCGCGGTCCGTCGGACCCGCAGCCGGCGTTGGAGTCGAGATCGAGCTGTCCGCCGGTGGGTGACGTGCGACCGGCCCAGTAGATCTCCGCGCCCGAGGGATCGACGACGTGCAGGTCGATGTCGGCCTTCGAGTCCCACGTGATGTTCACCTGCACGTCGCCCGTGCCCACGGTGATCACGTTCACGCCGGTGGCCTGCACGGCACCGAACGCGCCGCCGCTCGAGCCGGTGAAGCGGAGCTCGAACGCGTTCTTCGGGATGTTCTGCCCGAACACGAGCAGCAGCGGCTGGTTGTTGGTGGGCGTGGGGAGCGTGAGTTCCCAGTAGTCGTTCACACCGGGAATGACGACGGCGACCTTGGTGAACGGCTGGGTGGAGGTGGCGAACACCTGGATGGTGCCGCCGAGCAGGACGATGTCGGGGAACGGCGCCGTGACGACCGGCCCCGCGCCCGCGGAGGGCGTGCCGGACTTGAGCACGGCGATGGCCAGGCCGTCGGCGGTCTGCACGCTCGCGACGTAGTTCGCGATCGTCGCCTCCTCGACGGCGGTGGGCTGTTTCCACTCGATGCACGCCGTCATGGACGTGAGGGCGAGCGTGAGCGCCAGCACGGGACGCCAGAGGCGCCGCACGGCGTTCACGATGCGCACGACGGGGTTGTGCATGCCTTCCTCCTCGGCGCGGTCGCCGATCATGACTTGTGCAGCTTCACGCGGGCGGGGTCGACGACGCGCGTCGACGCCCCGGCCGGCACGTCCACGTACAGCACGGCGGGATGACCGTCGATGGTCGTCGCCGTCAACTCGAGCTGGCGACCTTTGGCAGCGAACCGGCGTGCGGCGCCGGTGCCGCCAGACCCCTGGGTGACCCCGAACCGCTTCTCCAGCGTCTGCTCCGCCAGGTCGCGAAAACTCGCGGCGCTCACGGGGGAATCCCATACGGTGACCCACACGAGTCCAGCGCCCTGCGGGGTGTTCACCACGTCGTAGCGGTCGCCCGTCCAGCCCGAGGCGCCGCGCGCCGCCTGCCCGACGTCGCCAAGGTGCTGATAGAGGAAGAGCCGCGTCTCGAACTCGCCGAGGTTGTTCGAATACGTGAGCGTCGCGCCCTCGGGCTTGGGCAGTTCCACCCGCCACGGCGTGACCGCGCTGTCGAGCAGCCGCTCCGGATGCATCACCTGCGACGTGGAGACCGGCATCGACTGGTACGGCACCTGCCCCGGGCGCTTCTCCTTGTATCGCCGCACGAACTCCGCACCGCTCAGATACGGGAAGAGCAGCGTCTCCTGCACGAGCATCGGTGCGTTGGCGAACACGGGCATCGAACTCTGCGATTCGCGGATCGTCTGGCGCACGCGGTCCCAGCCGCCCGGCAGGTTCATGGCGAAGTTGCCGCCGCCCAGCATCGCGCTGAGCTGTTCGAACGTCGCCTGCCCTTCCATGACGGCCTGCGCCGCGGCCTGGCGATCGTTGTCGCCACGCTGCTTCGCGAGAGAATCGAGGTTCAGGTACTGGTCCTGAAGAGCGTGCACGAGTTCATGCGTGATGGTGACGTTGAGCATCTCCGGCGACGGACCGCTCTTGGACGCGCCTCCGCCGGAGACCACGTACAAGACTTTCGTCGACGGGTCGTAGTAACCGATCACCTGCTCGGCGAGCAGGGTGAGCATGAACCGGCGCAGGTCGAGGGTGTCGGGGAGGAGGCCGAACAGCTTGTAGGCCCGCTCGGAGCCGGCGAGCTCCAGCGCGGGCTGATCCTCCTCGAACTTCTTCTCGAGGAAGGCACGCACCTCGTCCCTGGAACGACTTTGCACGGTGGGCGGCGTCTTGAACTTGAGCCCCACGGCCTTCTCGATGGCGGGGACGGCGGCGGCGACTTCCTTGGCGTACGGTGCGCCCGAAGGCTGCTGGCACGCCGAGAGAAGGAACGCGAGGGAGAGCACGGCGCGTGTCATCAGTTCAGGATCCGGTCGAGATACCAGTTGATGAGGGGGAATCCCCAGATCAGCGTGAGGAGCGCCGCGGGCGCGAGGAACACGCCGAACGGCACGAGCGGCGCCTCGAAGGCGGTCCCCTTGGCCCGCGCCCGGATGTAGCCCACCGGCGCGACGACGAGGAGGAAGATGATCGCGGCGAGCGCCGCCCCCACGAAGATCGTGAGCAGCGCGCGTGCCGAGCCGAGCGAGGCGCCGGCCATCGCCATCAACGTGGAATCGCCGAATCCCATCGCCTCGCGCTTCATCACCACCTCGCCGAGCCAGCCGATGATCGTGATGGCGCCGGCACCGACGCACGCGCCGAAGATGGCGTCCACGGGCCCGGCGAACGGCCCGCGGTCGCCGAGGAACGCGCCGACGAAGGCGCCGAGCAGCGCCAGGACGAGTCCGGAGATCGTGAACCCGTCGGGGATGAGGTAGTGTTTCAGGTCGGTCGCAGCGACGCCGAGCAGGATCGTCGCGAAGATGGCCACGCGCAGTGCGGTGAGCCCGGCGCCGAAGGTGGCGAACGACGCGACCCAGAGCAGCGCCACGAGCAGTTCGACAGCCGGGTAGATGGCCGAGATCGGCTCACCGCAGCCGCGGCACTTCGCGCGCAGAAGCAGCCACGAGAGCAGCGGGATGTTGTCGTACCACGCGATGCCACTCCCGCAGCGCGGGCACTTGGAGCGAGGGCGCACCACCGACTCGTCGGCGGGCCAGCGCGCGATGCACACGTTGAGGAACGAGCCCACGCACGCCCCGATGGCGAAGCTGAACGCGGCGAGGAAAGTGCTCATGGGCGGAGGGCGTAGAGGGTGATGCCGGCGGCGACGGCGACG
>CAIRBD010000288.1 GCA_903876745.1 uncultured Gemmatimonadota bacterium | reverse complement strand
GCGGCGTGCCGGTCGGAGCCATGATGCCGACCAACGTGATGGTGTCGTTGACATGTACCGGATCGCCGGCATGATTCCCGGCGAGTACTCCGTATTCGTGCCGGCGACCGTGATGTCGGGTGCGACGACGTTCTCGCCTGGCAATGCGCCGGAGGAATGGCTGCGGTCGATGACGGGTGAAGGCACCGCGCCGATGTCGTTCGGCTTCGAGTCTGGCGTCCCGGCGAAGAGCGGTCGCACGATGGTCACCTCGCTCACGGGCGTCACCGAAGCGCCGTCGCCAGACGCGGCGTGGCTCGCGATTCCGCCGTCGTTTGCGGGATCACAGTACGTTGCCGGCGCCGCCATGTTCACGCTCACGTCGGGGCAAGAGCGCGGCGGCATCGACATGCAATTGCGCACGGTGTCGACCTACTCGATCTCCGGTATGTTGTCGGTGCTCGGCGGCTCGCCCGCCAACATCGTGTTGCACCTCATGTCCGCGGGCCTCAGGGACTTTCCGCTCTTCGACGTCGCAACGGCGACCGCCGACGGATCTGGCGCGTTCACGTTGTTCGGCGTGCCGACGGGCGACTACGTGATTCGTGTGGTGCGCTCGCCGCTCGCGCCGGGGCAGCGGCTGGGCATCGCAGGATCGGGCACCAACTTTGCCGTGCGCATGCTGAGCAGCGGTCCTGGCGCCGGACCGCCGCCGGTGCCGACCGAGCCGCTGCTGCACGCGACCGACAAGGTGTCGGTCGCCAACGCGCCCGTGAAGAACGTGCTGGTGACGTTGAAGCCGGGGCCGCGCATCAGCGGCCGCGTCGAGTTCGAGGGCGTGGCGAAGAAGCCCGCGACCGACGCGGAGTGGCGTCAGATCGGCGTGTGGCCCGAGCACGCGAACGGATATCAGTCGATGACCCCGCCCATCGGGCAGTTTGCAAATGACGGCACGTTCCAGTTGCCCAGCCTCCTGCCCGGCGACTACTACGTGCGCGCGACCGCGCCGGCCGGTTGGTCGGTGAAGAGCATCACGTGGCAGGGCCACGATCTCATCGATGCGCCGCTCGCGGTCGCGACGACCGATGTCGCCGACGTCGTCATCACCCTGACCGATCACGCCGGCACGGTGGGCGGCACCGTCTACACGCAAACCGACGCGCCGTACGAGTCGGCCCTCGTCGTGTTCTTTCCCGTGAACGAGGACGAGTGGACGGACTACGGCGTCGTGTCGCCGCGGATGGTGAGCGTACGCAGCGGACAGGACGGCACGTTCCGCTCGCGGCCGATGGTTCAGGGCGAGTACTTCATGATCGCGATCCCTGATGATCAAGCGACGGAGTGGCAAGATCCTGCGACGCTGATGACGCTGTCGAAGACGGCGAAGCGCGTGAACGTGCGCGACGGCGAGAGCAGCAATGAAAATCTGAAAGTGGAGCGGATCATCAAATGACACGGCGTCTGCTGCTGTTGCTTCTGTTGTGCAGCGCCGTGCTTCGCGCGCAAGCCGGCACCGCGTCGATTTCGGGCACCGTCGTGGACGATGAAGGCAAGCCGATGCGGCGCGTGTCAGTGGTCTTCGAGGGCGACGGCCGCGCGAATCGCACCGCCATCACCG